>CAYTWV010000087.1:0-11839 GCA_964442235.1 uncultured Myxococcales bacterium
TGAAGGTAGGTGACAAGTGGGTCGTTACGGCTGCGATGACGCAACACCTCCAAGACGAACTTGAAACGGGCCACATGGTGACCCACCAGATTCCCGGAGTGGCCCATCAATGGGCGCACTTCCTGAGAACCGCTTTGTATGGCGGTGTTGGCGAAGTCATAGCCCCTGTTCTCCCCCGTTGACCCATACACTGATCGAGTTGGCGCAGGCCCTCGATGGGAGCAACCTTGGCAGCTGTCTTGCAGGGAACAGGGCACTGAGACAGGGCCTGGTCATAGTCCACCCCTCCGAAGTCTTCTGATAGCTCGGCCAGGGACTCCGCGGTCACGGATGGATTGTTGGCAATGCCGGCCCAACCGAGCGTGTCGGTATTGCCCAGCAGGTCGAACATGGGGCTGGCCAGCCCGGCCATGGCCGTGTGAGTTCCTCCCCTGGACGAACACCGATCCGGTCTGTCGCGAAAGGTGAAGCTCTGGCAGCCGCGCCGGTTTTGTGCGACCATGACACAGGCTTTGGGGGACAAGTTAGGCGGGTAACGGACGTATTGAAGGAGAACAGGCATGGCGCTGAAAAACATTCCCTTGACTGAACGACCGGCATGGCAGGCTTTGCAGAACCATGCGGCAACGATGCGGGATACCCATCTTCGAACTCTTTTCGGAAACGACCCGGGGCGAGGCCAACGAATGTCTGCCATGGCTGCGGGCATCTACTTTGACTACTCAAAACATCGCATCACCGATGAAACCCTCGGGCTTCTGTTTCAACTGGCCGAGGAGTGTGGGCTGAAGAGCCGCATCCATTCGATGTTTTCGGGGGAGAAGATCAACGTCACCGAGCAGCGAGCCGTGCTTCATGTGGCGTTGCGAGCCACTCGGGACCAGTCGATTCGTGTGGACGGCGTGGACGTGGTGCCGCTGGTGCATGCGGTATTGGACCGCATGGAGGACTTCTGCTCCCGGGTCCGAAGCGGCCAATGGAAGGGCCATACGGGCGCAACCATTCGCAACATCGTCAACATCGGAATCGGGGGTTCTGACCTGGGACCCGTCATGGCGTACGAGGCCCTGCGCTCTTACAGCCAGCGGGATCTCACGTTTCGATTTGTTTCGAACGTGGACGGGACCGACTTCGTGGAGGCCACACGCGATCTAAACCCCGAAGAAACCTTGTTTATCGTCTCATCCAAGACGTTTACGACCCTCGAGACCATGACAAACGCACGAACCGCTCGGGAGTGGGCCCTTAAGACCCTGAAGAGCGATGCGGCCATTGCTCGACACTTCGTCGCCGTTTCGACTAACGTGGAGCAAGTCACAAAGTTCGGCATCGATCCAGCCAACATGTTCGAATTCTGGGATTGGGTCGGCGGCCGATATTCGATGGACTCTGCCATCGGGCTATCCACCATGTTGGCCATCGGTCCCGAGCACTTTCGGGCGATGCTGGATGGCTACCACCAGATGGACGAACACTTCGCTCACGCTCCTTTTGACAAGAACCTGCCCGTATTGATGGCATTACTTGGAATGTGGTATAATAACTTTTTTGATGCACAGACCATCGCCGTTCTGCCATATGAGCAATACTTAAAGCGATTTCCAGCATATCTTCAACAATTGACCATGGAGAGCAACGGCAAACGGGTGACTGTGGATGGCCGTGAGGTCAACTATCAAACCGGGTCAGTCTACTTCGGAGAGCCGGGAACCAATGGTCAGCACTCCTTCTACCAGATGATTCACCAGGGCACGAAGCTTATACCGTGCGAATTTATTGCCTTTGCGCAACCCCTCAACGCCATAGGTCGCCACCACGACCTTCTTATGGCCAACGTCTTTGCGCAAGCCGAGGCCCTGGCGTTTGGCAAAACCCGAGAGGAATTGGAGCGTGAGCAGACTCCCGAATGGCTCATTCCCCATCGCACTTTCGACGGCAACCGCCCCTCCACCACCATGCTCATGGAGAAGCTGACGCCCGCTGCGCTGGGCTCGTTGCTGGCGCTCTACGAGCACTGTGTGTTTGTGCAGGGCGTTTTGTGGGACGTGGACTCGTTCGATCAGTGGGGCGTGGAGTTGGGCAAGGTCATGGCGACCCGGATTATCGGCGAGTTGGAAGCCCAGGGCCGCCCAGAACTGACCCACGATAGTTCCACCAATGCGCTGATCTCTTGGTATCTGGATCGAGTCAAGTCGTAGGCAAAACCAGGATTGGCGGCGGCCGATGGGTATACGCCCCCCTCCGCTCACCGGTGCTTCATCTGGGAATCCCGGGCCGGAAAGACCCGCTTGCTGCTGGAGGCTACCATGGTCAGTCGAACGCTTCTGCGCCCTGCACTGCTCTATGTCCTGGTCGCCGCTTTCCTGATGGCGGGATGCAGCGTCCGGAAGAGCGGTGGGAGCCAGGGTGTGGCGGACAGTGTGTCGGATGGCGTGGCAGATGGTCGAGCCGAGGCCGTGACCGACGCCCATACTGACACCGGGGCTGACGGCGTGGCCGATGCCCATACTGACGCCGGGGCTGACGGCGTGACCGATGCCCACGCTGATGCCACGACTGACGCCCGAGCTGACGGTGGACCTGATGGCGGCCCGGTCGACCCCTCGGTGGGCAGTTACCGTGCTCCTGTCGAGGGCGTCGACATCGACAAATCCTTTGCCACATTTCTCCAGCAGGTGGACGGGCTGTGGGCCGGTCAGGACGCAGACCTTGACGGCGACGGCTTTGCAGAGGTGAAAGTCATCTCACACGATCCCGGCGGCGACACCAAAGTCGAGTACTGGGGCCAGAAAGACGGACTTATTGCCATCCCAGTTCCCCTGGCCCGATGGACGGTCAACCGGTCCACGGGAAACCACCTGTTTGTCCTGGACACAAACAACGATGGCGTGCCCGAATCGCAGACGACTGAGACCCCTGCGGGCCGTGAGTTTCTTGAGGACCGCGCAGGCAAGGGAACGCTGGATTGGAGAAGGGAAGAGGTCTTCGGAGCAGATGGCTCGATGACCGTGACCCTGGCGCACCTGGAGAACGACGCCTTTGTGACCGACACGGTCTATACGGTGTCGCACCGCAGGCCGAAATGCGGAGAACCCAATCCCGGTGGCGCAGAGAGCAAGAACTCGACGTTGGCTCCAGATTGCCTCTGGCCGATGCCGTCGGCGCCGACCGGTTCCGGAGGTGTGTATGTGGCCACATCGGGCAACGGCGGGGCGACGGACAACAAGGGGTATTGCAGCAATGCGCACCAGGGGCGTCTGTTCAAGGCCATCAACTGTGCGAAGAAGCGCTTCGACGAATGCCTGGCGAAGTGGAACCCCGAAGAGGCCGCTCGCTTCAACGAGGCATGGGCCAAGCGCCCCCTCCAGGTCGATTGTGCCATCAAGGATATCTCCGCCTGCAAAGGGATCAATGCGGCAAGCGACGAGACAGCCATCTCTATTCGCCCGCCTCTGCTGGACTCTCCGACCGGCAATCCCCCGGGCTTGTCCGACGAAGACCTCTGCTTGACCATGTTCCACGAGATGATGCATTGGGCCGCTACACCCGACAGCGGGAACCTGCACGGGGATGCCGTGGACCGGGTCTATGCGTGTTCACGCTTCTGTGACCCGCGATGCAAATACGATACGGGGGTCGACCCCGACTGTGGGACCACCCCGGGTTCGGATTGTGCAATTTGTGTAGCCGGAAAGGAGAAGAACCGGTGTGGAGGCAAAACAGCGTGGGTGCAGTACGGCGACTTCTACACGACCAACTTCTGCCAGAAAGGCACCTTCACCTTTGAATACGCCGACTGTTCTGCGGCCTTGGGGCCGGGCGAAGTCTTCTGTGATGGCTCCATCGAACCCAGTGCGACCTTCACTCCCTGCTGCGTCTCTTGCCCCGATGGCTTCGGCAACGGCTTCGCCTGCTCCCAGTGGTACGCGGACGCACAAGAGGGCAAGGTGATCTCTGATGCGGGCTGCAAAACAACCTGCGGCAACACCCCGTGAACCTGTAAGACGACATTGTGGTGATGCACTTCTGCCCGCCAACTGCTTGGGAAAGACTCTTGCCCAACTGGACGCGCATTGTTGCGACAATAACATCGCACTCAGACACTAAGGCCCGATTCCCTATTTGTGCGGTGCTTGCGCAGAAGTCGGGGGGTCTGACAAAGCGTAGCATCGTCAATGCGGCCCAGATTCGCACAGTGGACAAAAGCCGTCTGGTCGAGACCCTTGGCACGCTGGACAGCGAGGCCATGGCCACGACGGGAGGAGGTGGGATGATTGCGGAGCAAGGTCTTCCTTAGCGTTCAAAGAGGGATAGGGTCTGGTCCAAGGGGGGATCGAGCAGCGTTGTGGTGCGGCCAGAGGGCCATGTAATCAGTAGTTGAAGGGGTTGGGAGGGCTGGTTGGAGCCCAGACCGAAATGGAGCGTAGCGCTGTTCTGGCAGCCGAGACTTTTGCCGCCCTCGACTTGGCGAACCAGGGTATGGGAGCCCCACGTAAGGGTGGCAATGGCACCCACGGCGTCGCGATTCGACCAGGAGAGGCATTCACCGGGTATGCAGCCGCCGGTTAGCTTCAACTTCAGGTAGTGCCCCGAGTCGGGATGCTGGTTGCGGAAGAGGCGTTGTGCGACAAGGTCCTGGTCGCCATCACCGTCCACGTCGCTGGCTGCAGAACCCCAGCCATTAAAATGGACAATGCCGGCCTGGTAGGTGACGTCGGCAAAGGTGGCCGTGCCGTCATTGCTATACAGGAAACTGCGTCGGCCCTCGTAGATCGCAGTCAGGAACAGGTCCAGATCACCGTCGCAGTCCATGTCCAGCAGGGTAGAGTCGGAATGTGTTTCGTCGTACAAAATACCCCGCTGGGGCGCCTGGTAACCAGCAAACGTGCCGTCTCCAAGATTCAGGTAGGTTGTCGTAGTATCTGAGAAGGTCAAGAATCGGGGGTGGGCGAGGTTGGGCACCAGCAGGTCCATCAGGCTGTCGCCGTTCAGGTCACCGAAACTGGGACCAATGGTGTGACCGAAACCACCCATCTGGAACCAGCCTTGGACCTTGGCGCTGTAGGCAGCGTCCTCGAAGCCGGCAAGGCCGCCCTTGTTGCGCCAGAGGCGATTGGGGTCCAAACGATAGTTTCCCACGTAGATGTCAGGGGCGCCGTCCTGGTCGTAATCGGCCACGCAGACACCACGACCATGAAACAGCTTGCTGCCAGTGATAGGAATGCCCATTTGCTGCGTGACGTCGGTGAAGCTGCCGTCCTGGTTGTTGTGGAACAGGTAGTCGCGCTCGGGAATCTCGGGGTCGGCCAGGGTGCCGTAGCTTGCGGCATAGAAGTCCAGATAGCCGTCCTGGTCGAAATCCAGCCAGGCGGCACCCTGGCTGCTGGCGTCAATCACAATGCCTGACGACTCAGTGACATCAGCGAAGGTACCGTCCCCTAGATTTCGGAACAGCATTGCCTGGCCGCCGATGGCCAAGATGTCGCGATGGCCATCGTTGTCGAAGTCGCCCCAAAGCGTCTCGCCGCCCAGTTCGCTCAGGCCCGCTTCGGCAGTGACGTTGGTGAAACTACCGGTGCCGTCGTTGCGCCAGAGGGTTCCGTACGAGAGCAGGTCGTCGTCCCCGTCGTTGTCATAGTCTCAAAACGAGGCGTGGCCCCCGACCAAGAGGCCCGAGCCGGCGTCGTCGTCGAACCAGCGGCTCTCTTGCACTTGGGTGGGCTTGTATTCCACTCGAACCACCCAGACCAGGGGCGAGGTATCGTCGGCTTCAAACTGACTCATAGTGGGAAAGCAGTTCATTTGATCCCCGGGTGCGTCGGCAATCAAGCCGCCGTAGACCGGATAGTCGCCCGGCTGCACGGGCATCGCCGAACCTAGAGCAACCCGGGTTTCCTCTGCCTGGTCAAAGAGCACGAAGAACTCATCCAGCCCGCCCACCTGCAGGTTGGCGTCACCCACACCCGCTGGGGCCAGATTGCCCACCTCAAACACCCGCCAGCCAGGCTGCCCCGAAATCTCCATGTTCTGGACTTTGCCAACCGGGTAGAGGTCCAGGCCGCTGGTCTCATCCAGGCAGGGGTAGTGCCCGCCGGGAAAACCAGTCGAGAGGCCTACCTGAAGGTGCCCGGCACCTTGAGTGTATACCAGTACTCGCTGCACCTTTCCCGGATGGGGCAAGCGAAACCGAACCCAAGGACGGAAATAGAACATCTGCCCTTCGTATTCCTGGGCAAAGCTCACTGCCGTAGGCACGTTTGGCGGCGTCGAGCCGTCCCAGGTTTCCACCTGCAGAATCTGGCATCCGGTGCAGGTGGGCTGGCTGGAAAGCACTGTGGCCTCGGGCACGGGGACACTCCCCATCGGGTTGTCGTGAATATCCTGCAAATCGCCAGGCCAGATTTCTGGATTTGAGGCCGTATCCAGCGCTGCGTCCTGAAGCAGAACATCGGACGTTCCCTCCGTGGGATTGAGGTCAAACCTCTGGGAATCGAGTTCCGAGGACCTCTGGTCTGCCGGTGCGTGGTCGGTGGGCAGGTCGCCGTACGAATCGGCTACGTGTGCCACCTCCTTGGCGTCCACAGCCCCAACGTCGGTGCGGACATCCACAGAAGTGGTGGTTTTTGTGCAGGCCAGCAACGTCAGGGACGCTGCAAGGAGGGTGGTGGGTCGCATGGAGCCTCCAATTCGAGACAGTGAGCACAAGACGCCGGGGACCGGTCCGCACAATTCACCCGACGTCATGGGTCAGCACAATTTTGGTTGCAGCGGCCCCCGATTTGTTCAGGAAAAGCCTTACGGCATCCTTCCATCGCTGGACCGGGAGTCGATGTGTCAGAAGCAATGACGGGTCAACAACCCCGTTGGCCAGCAGCTCTGCAGCATGCTCAAACGACGTGCGACCGTCGGACTCGGTGGCATGGCAGTTGATGCCGGTCAGCCGAATCTCCTGGTTCCATATGGTGGTATAGTCCACCTTGGTCGGCTGGAAGTTGATTCCCATCAGCACGACCTGTCCCTGGCCCCTTACCCACCGCAAGGCGTCGTGCAGACTGGCGTCGTTGCCCACGGTGTCGAAGATGACATCGTAGCCACCCAGCACGATTCGATTCCCCAGGTGACCGGTCAACGCCCTGGCGCCGGTCCTGTGGGCCACATTCTCGTATGCGTCGCTTCCCGCCTGCAGCGGGTGGGCACCCAGCTTTTGCGCCAAGGCTCCCTGGTAGGGATAACGAACATAACAATCCAACTGGGCGTCCGGAACAAGCTTTCGCAAGACGGCTACGGTCAGCAATCCTATGGTTCCACCTCCGATGACCAGCACTCGATGATGGGCCTCGGGAAGCGCCTTGCGCACTCCGTGCACCGCACAAGCCGTCGGTTCTATCAACAGCGCATGATCGTCACTTAATTCGGGTGGCACACCAAACGGCTGGGAACGGTGCATCACCATGTACGGAGAAAATCCGACGCCGACATCCTGCAATGGCAGCGACGCCTTGCCCAGGTTCTCGCATAACATGTAGTTTCCGGAAGCACACGGTCCGCACACAGGATTCAACTCAAGTTGGGCGCAGGAAGGCCAGTCGAGCCGCATGACGACCCGGTCGCCCACGGCAAAGCCGCTGTCGCTGCCGGCTTCGACCACATGGCTTAACACTTCGTGGCCGAGGAACTTCCGCCGGATCCCCGGCAACGCAGCCGGGAAACAGCCCGGGTCCATCTCCATGAACATGAAGTGGATGTCGGTGCCGCACAGCCCACAGGCCTGATTCTTGACCTTGACCCAGCGCGAGTTGGGCAACTGGGGCTCCGTAATATCGCTGAACTGAAGGGGAGACAGCGGGCTGAGTGCTGCCAGCCGGTTGAATCGGGAAGCAACCTTCAGCGCCATGATCTTGCTCAGGCTGTTCTCGAAAAAGAGCGCCTTCATTTGTCCCCCCGAACGACTGCCGGCCAGTCGTGAGTCATGCCGGCCAACGCCTTCGCGACGGCCTCAAGCAGCACCGCCGCTTCTTCTAGCGTCAGCAACAGACTGGGCCTTAGAATCACGCTGCTGCCGTTGACCCTGCCCGGCAAGGCCAACACTCCGTTGGCGGCCAAACCTCGACAGAAGGCCGTCGCATCTGCTTCAGTCCCAAAATGAACGGCCAGAAGCATCCCTTCGCCCGATACTCCCCGCAGTGGGTCGTGCGCTCTTTGCAGTCCATGAAGCTCGCCTCGAAGCCACCCCCCAACCTTCCAGGCGTTGTCCCAAGGACGCAACCTGCCGTACAATTCAAGCGCTTTCAGGGCCACGCGGCAGCCCAAATCCGACCCTCCGAAGGTCGAGAGATGAATCATGGGATGTCGGTTCAGATACTCGTTGACCGCTTGAGTCATCAGCGTTGCAGCGATGGGGAAAAGCCCTCCGCCCAGAGCCTCGCCCACCAGAAGCATGTCGGGCTGGATTCCCGCTCGGGCAAAGGCGAAACAGCTCCCGGTTCGTCCAAAACCCGTCTGGCTCTCATCCACCACCAGCAGCGCACCCTGTTGCCGGCACAAGCGCTCAAGGGCCATGAGATAGTCCGGACTAAGGACCAGGCAGCCGTTTTCGGCTTGCACGGGCTCGATGACCACCGCTGCGGTTTGGGGACCGATGGCGGCCCTGGCGGCGGCCAGATCCTCGGGCGGGATCTGGGTCACCCGGGGGATCATGGGGCCAAACAGGAGGTGATCCTGTCTTGTAGAAAGGCTCATGGCGAAGCCCGTTTCGCCGTGCCAGGCGCCTTGAAGCGACACCAGCCCCTCTCGGCCGGTGGCTCCACGAGCGACCTTGCAGGCAGCGTCCAGGGTTTCGCCTCGGGTGACGCCGAACAGAGCGCACTCCAATCCGCGCCCGACGAAGGACGACAAAGCCTCTGCCAGCCTGGCCTTCTCCACGGAAATCATGGGGAAATTCCCCTGATCCGTCTCTCGAAGCGCCTTGCGCAATTCATCCTTCAGTTCGCTCTGGTGCCGGCCCAGGTTGAACGTTCCCGCCGACCCGATAGCATCCAGATAGCGCCGGCCCTGGGAATCGGCCGTTTCGCTGCCACTGATTCCAGGCAACCGCTGTTCCAGCAGGGCGTGCCCCCTGGCTTCCAGCAACTGTGCGTGACCCTTGGAGATCAATGAAGCGACCTGGTCCATGGCTGTCTGGCCTGTTGCGTTTTGCTTCTCCATCTCACTCCCCCTTGGGCCGTTTCAGGCCGGCGAACAGGTCTTCGACCTTACGGATGGCCCCAAACAGATGTGTCTGCACCCGTTCGTCGTTCAAAAGGCGAAGCAGACGTTTTGACCTGGCCGCCAGCATCGCCACAGGAAGAAGCGTGCGCATGTCCCGCACTGACTTTCGAATGGCATCGAGAATCGCTGCAAGTTCCTGGTCGTTCACGGTCAGCGGAACCATGAAGCGCATCACCTGAGGCGCATTGCCCGAATAGGCAGCAAACACGCCGTTCTTGGCCAGGGCATCGGCCATCATGGGTCCCAGAAACTCGTGAATGTACTCCAGCCCCACCATCAAGCCGATGCCTCGAACCTCCCGAATGACTTGGGGATTTTCGCGCCTTAGCGCTTCAAGTCCCTCCTTCAGCACACCGCCCTGCTTCTGGGCGTGCTCCCACAACCGCTGTTCCATGATGAAGTCCAAGACCTTGAGCGAAACCCGGCACGCCAGGTCCGTCCCGCCCGAGATTGTGATGTGGAATTCCGGGTGCAGGTCCACGAATTCGGTCAGCAGCGGAATCTCTCGGAACAGCACCGCCGAACTTGGATAGAGGCCTCCCCCCAGGGATTTTGCCACAGTCATGATGTCCGGGACCACGCCGCTGTGTTCGCAGGCAAACAGCTTACCCGTGCGGCAGAACCCGGTCTGGATTTCGTCGAAAATCAGCATGACCCCTAGCCGGTCGCAAAGCTGGCGCAAGTTGCGCAGATACTCCGTTTCCGCTGGGAAGATGCCGGCCTCGCCCTGCACAGGCTCGATGATGACGGCAGCGGTCTGCGAAGAAACCGCCTGCTCCATAGCTTGAAAATCGTTGAACGGCACGAAGTCGAACCCGGGCATCAAGGGTTCGCAGTAAGCCCTGTAATGGGGCTTCCCGTTTGCGGACAATGCAAATCCCGTGTGACCGTGATACGCCTTCACAGTACTGACAACGTGATGCCGGCCCGTCGCCCCCATGGCCAGCTTCAACGCACACTCCACCGCCTCGCCCCCACCGCTGGTCAGAATCACCCGGTTCAAATCCCCGGGGGCAACCTCGGTCAGTCTTCGCATGAACGCCAGCTTGGCCTCGGACATCAGGCTATGGGTTCCGCAGTCCCACTGGTCCAGCGCCTCGTCCAGCGCCTGCATGATCAGGGGATTGTGCCTGCCCACGTTGAACGAGCCCGCCGAGCTGAACGCATCAAACATCGGTCGGCCCGTTCCGCCATCCACGAACCCGGCTCCCTGGCGCTGGGTCTCGATGACGTCCAGATGGCCGGCCTTAAGATAGGCCACCTGCCCCCTGTTGATATGTCGCATGAACAGACGCTCGATGACGCTCTTTTGCCCCGCGTCATAGACCGGCTTCTTTGATGAATTCAGCATGTTCACCCCCCCGCAGATGCCAGCCAGGCCTGGTCGAACGGCAACGTCCTCCCAGGTTCATTCCGGTGGGCTGGTCAGGACTGGCACCCGAACCGCCAGAGTAACATCGGGCGGTAGCGTGGTGCAACGGTCTGGGGATCCCACGGGTCGACCCGGCTTCCAGTGCCCATGACTCGCGTCGCTGTGAACCACGCTTGCTCTTGGTCTGAACACGATTTGGGTGCGCCGAAGCTATGGCACGGGGACGGGGGGTTTATTGTGGCGGAGGACAATTGCGGACCACGGGGGTTGGAGGCTCCTATCCCAGCAGCCCGTTGTCCTGGGCGAACTGAACAATTTCCACTACGGTTCGAAGGCCAAGCTTCGTTTTTACTCGTTCCACAAACGTATTGACCGTACTTGTAGAAATTCCCAGGTCCAGAGCGATTTCCGTGGCCCGTTTGCCCGCTGCCAGATGTCGGACCACCAGCACCTCTCGGGCGCTGAGCAGGTCGAGGGGATGCTTTTGCACGTCAATCTGGTTCTGGAAGAGGTAGTCGGCAAGTTCGGTGGTGACGTAGCGTCCCCCTTCGGCAGCCTTGCGGATGGCCTTGAGCAACTCTTCGATGGGACGACGTTTGTTAATGAACGCCGAGGCACCCTCTCGCAGGAACCCCACGGCGTGGGCATCCTCGCCGTACATGGTGAAGACGACCACCCGGGTAGAGGGCGAAGCCTTTCGGACCTTTCCCACCAGGTCAGGGCCTGTGCAGCCGGGCATGTTCACGTCCAGAATGGCTACATCGGCCTTGGAAGCCGGCAGACGCTGGAGCAACTCGTCGGCATCCCGGGCGTCGCCGCAGACGCTCATGTCCCGCTGCTCCTGCACTACCCGTATCAAACCTGAGCGGACGATGTCGTGGTCGTCGGAGATGAAGATGCGAATCATTGTTGTTCCTCCTGGGCGGGGACGGCGATGCGAATCACGGTGCCCGAGCCGCCGACGCTGGTGATGGAGCAAGTGCCTCCAAGCAGCCGGGCCCGCTCCCCGATTCCAAGGATGCCGAATCCTTCTCTGGGTGACGTGGTGTTGAACCCTCGGCCATCGTCTCGGATGGTCAGGACCAGATTCTCGCCCACGGCTTCCAGGCGTATGGCGCAGTTGGAGGCTCGGGCGTGCTTGGCCACGTTGGTGAGGGCCTCCTGGACCACGCGGTACGCGGACAGGTCGACACTCCGGGG
>CAYTWV010000088.1:0-11804 GCA_964442235.1 uncultured Myxococcales bacterium
CGCCCGGCACCACTACGCCACTCTCGGGAATGACGGTGATGTCCATGGCTTTCTGGGCGACCAGGATGTTGCGAACCACCTTCTCTTCGTGGTCGGCAGTATCCGTGACCAGAATCTCCATCATCACCAACGCTTTGCCGCCTTCCAAAGGCTGTCCTACCAGCGTCGAGGGCAGGGTGTATTCGAACGAATAGAGACCTTCGGCGGTAGTCTGGCCCACGATTTCGCCGTCGGCGACCCACTGGGCCTCATATTTGTACGGAATGACCTTCACGGTCCCGCCCGCTATGGGCTTGCCGAAGAAGTACTTGGCATCCACGTCCCCACGAACCTTCTGACCAGCCAGGTACCAGGCCTTATCCAATGTGGCGTTCACTTTGAAGCGGGGCAGAACGTATTTGTCCACGGTGACGGTCTTTTCGGTGGTTACCTCGCCCAGAATCGCCCGCAGCGTGTAGGTCCCAAGCAGCACCTGATTGCCCAGTTGGAATTGGGTGGAAGCCACGCCATAGGCGTTGGTCTTGCCCGAAACCTTAAAAACTTTGTTGCCCTTACTGTCGTTGACCTCGAACACCACGTCCTTGTTTGCCAGGGCGTGGTGGTCGAACTGGTCCAAGGCCAGCAGGCGCAGGAACATGATCTGGCTGGGCTGATAGATCGGTTTGTCGCTGGTCAACAACACCTTGCTGTCCCGCACCACCTGAACATCGGTTTCGACGTCTTCCGCAGAACCCTCCAACTCGGCATGGGCCGTGACGGTCAGGGTTCCCATCTCCGAGGGCTGCAGTTTCAACAGCGCCATCCCGTATTCGTCGGTCACAAGTTCCACCGTTCGGGACTTGCCGGCTTCATCGGTCAACGTGATCGTGATGGCCTGTTCCGCCAAGGGCTTGCCGCTGCGGGGGTCCGACAGCAGCGCCCGGGCCTGAGTCTCCTGGCCTTGGACCAATTCCGTCGGCATCAAAACCACCAGGTCGGCCTTGGGCAGCAGCATGAAGAGGCTGCGAGCGCCGTGAATACTGCCTCCCGGAAGCCGGATGTCGTAGTTCAGGACAAAGTTGGCCTGTTCTCCGGTGGTTGCCCACGTCGGAGCCGGCGAGAGGGTGACTCGAATCACGGGATCCGCAGCGTCAATCTCGAAATCCACGGTCGTTTCGACCTTGAACTCCGCATTAAGCCCCGTCACGTTCAGCAGCGCTCGGCCCCGGACGGTGCCTTGCTCCAGGCCGTCCACAGGGATCGAGACTTCCAACGAGCCCGCTGCCACCTTGGCCGAAAGACTTCCCTCTTCAATGGCGTAGGCGCCCGCTTCCAGTTTGTCCCCGGGGACGCTCATCTCGGCTTCATCCGAGCAGCCCCAGAACCCCAGGACGGGCAAGAGCACCAGAAGTGCCAGTGTTGATTTTTTCATCTCTTTTTCTCCTCTGTGCATATCGTTCACACCGCTTCCAAACAAAGGTGGTGGCGGGGGCAACCCCGCGACTCTCCGGCGCAGCGGCATTCGGGGCTTCAGCTCGGGGGAGAGCTTGAAACGGACGCCGCTGCACCAAGAGAGCCGATTGGACGGATTTGCAGGATCCATGCCAGGGCCCTATGCCGCGCTGCGTCACGATTTTGGACCTTCTGGTGGGCCACCAGGTCAAAGCAGGTTCAAAAGTGCGATTCCAATGGCGACTTGGGACGCCTTGGGATATTAACCGCCGCGTCTTGTGAAAGGGGGTCCCCATGCTGTCTCGCGTATTCAGAAGCAAGGATTATGGGTTTTTCGAGCTCTTTGAAAAACACTCTAGCACGGCCATTGAAGCCTCTCGCACTCTTCATGAACTCCTTGGCGATATAAGCAAACTTCCTGAGCTTTCGCTGCGGTTGGAAGAATACGAGCATCGTTGTGATACCTATACTCACATGACCATCGACATGCTGCACAAATGTTTTGTGACTCCGCTGGACCGGGACGAAATCGTTCGGCTGATTTCTGCTCTGGACGACGTGGTAGATGGCCTGCATCTGGTGGTGAAGCGTATCCAGCTCTACGAGGTGGATTTCATCCCCGAGACCATGACCAAGTTTGGTGAAGTGCTGGTGCAGGGTGTCGAAAAGATTGCCGAAATGGTCCGTTTGATTCCGGCACTGAAAGACGAACAGCGAATCCGTCAGCTTGGCGAAGAGATTCACCGCCTGGAAAATCAGGGCGACCAGCTCTTTATTCGGGGTATCTCTTTGGCATTGAAAGAGTGCGCTCAAGATGCTTTGCGATTCGTGAAGTACAAGGATATTTATGAGATCCTTGAGATGGCGACTGATAGAGTAGAAGACGTGTCTAATATTATCGAAGGGATTTTCCTGGAGCATAACTGACATGGATGGCGTTACACCCCTGATTCTAGCCACGTTTTTGATCGCTCTGGCGTTTGACTTCGTGAACGGGTTTCACGACGCCGCCAACTCCATTGCGACCATTGTCACGACACGTGTGTTAACCCCTCGGATGGCTGTGGCTTGGGCCGCCTTCTTCAACTTTGTGGCGGCCTTCACGTTCGGCACAGGCGTGGCCATGACCGTGGGAAAGGGCGTCGTGGATCCGGCCACCATCACGGTCCCCGTCATTTTTGCGGCGCTGGTCGGAGCGATCATTTGGAACCTCATCACCTGGTGGCTGGGGTTGCCTTCCTCTTCTTCTCACGCGTTGATCGGAGGACTGGCTGGGGCCGTTATCGCTTTTAGTGGGCCAGGCCACTTGAATGCTAATAAACTAATAATAATTGGTTCCTTTATTATTATTGCACCAATTGTTGGCATGCTTCTTGCTGTCATGAACGTCCTGATTGTCCGATTGATAATCAGAAAAAACATGTCAAAGAAGCGGGGCGCTACCACCTTCAAACGACTCCAACTCCTTTCTGCTGCCGTATACTCTTTCTCTCATGGAACCAATGACGCCCAGAAGACCATGGGTATCCTTTTTGCGCTCCTCGTGGCCGGTGGGATTTATAGCGGCGACGATCCCCTCCCAGTCTGGATCATCTTCTTGTGCCATGCTGTCATCGCTTTGGGTACCCTCTTTGGAGGCTTCCGAATCGTACGCACCATGGGAAGCAAACTAACGAAGCTGGACACGATGCATGGGTTCTGTGCCGAGACCGGCGGTGGTGTCACCATTCTGGCCGTCTCTGAATTGGGAATCCCCGTCTCCACCACACACACCATCACCGGCGCCATCGCCGGCGTCGGCCTCACCGAAGGCATCCGCTCGGTTCGATGGCTGGTTGCTGCCCGCATTTTATGGGCTTGGATCCTCACCATCCCTATGTCTGCACTGATGGCCGCCATCACGTACTATCTATTTCATTTTATTGCCCCGAATTACTAGTTATTAACCCCGTATATTCAGAGTATTCGATAAGCACAAATAAGAGGCCCACTCCCTTACGGTCGTGGCACAGACACCCCGTCGCACTTGATCTCCCAACGCCCCACCGAATTCCCCACTGTTCAGCGAGCACCAGCGAGCCACAGCACCCCACCGAAGTCCCCACTGTTCAGCGAGCACCAGCGAGCTTGATGCAGCCCTGCTGCCCCTCCATCACCCAGGGTCCCCACTGAAGCAGCGAGCGCCCGCTGGGCAAGGCGGGCCGCAGGACGGCCGCCCCTCGATTTCGCTCCCCTCGAAGGGCCTGAGGGGCCCCCTCGGGGCCATCGAAGGCGGGCCAGGCGGAGGCGTGCTTCGCACGCTGAGCACGCCGTCATGCGGCCCCCTTCGGCAAACTCAGGGCAGGCAACGCAGCCCAGTGGGATGATCGCTGCTTCAGTGCGTGAGGGCGGTGCCAGTCTTGCCATGTACGGCTTCAACCAGCTTATCCGGAGAGGTAATGATCACGGTCTGGCCGCCACGCTCCAGGAAGGTGATGGCAGCTTCGATTTTGGGAAGCATCGAGCCGGGCTTGAAGTGGCCCTGAGCCATGTATTCTTTGGCTTCCGTCACGGTCATGCGGTCCAGGCACTTCTCGTCGGGTTTGCCGAAGTTCAGGCAAACTTTCTCCACGGCCGTGGAAATCACAAACAACGAGGCGCCAATTTCCGCCGCCAGCAGGGCTGACGCACGGTCTTTATCAATCACTGCGGCGACTCCCGCATAATTCCCTTTCTCGTCTTCGGTCACCGGGATGCCGCCGCCGCCGCCAGCGACCACAGCCACATCGCGTTCGACCAAATCCTTGATCACTTCCAATTCAACGATGCGCACGGGAAGCGGAGAGGCCACCACTCGGCGCCACCCACGACCGGCGTCTTCCACCACGACCCAGCCCTTGTCCCGTTCATATCCCTTGGCTTCTTCCTCGGAATAGAAGGGGCCAATGGGTTTGCTCGGCTTCTGGAACGACGGATCGTTCTTGTCCACCACGGTCTGCGTGATTACCGTCGCCGCACATCGCTTCAGGCCTCGGGAACGCATCTCGTTTTGCAGGCACTGCTGCATGTAGTACCCGATAGCGCCCTGAGTATCGGCCCCGGCCACATCAACCGGAATCTCGTGCACCTGATGTTTCGCCAGGTCCGAGCGCAGCAAAATGAACCCCACTTGCGGTCCGTTGCCGTGCGTCATGATGACGTTCCAGCCCTCTTCCATCAGATCCACGGCATAACGGGTGGTCTCCCGCACGGCCTCGTACTGATCCTCCAGAGACTGCCGATGTTTGTCCTTGATGAGCGAATTCCCGCCCACAGCAATAAGCGCCAACTTGTTCATGAACACTCCATCCGAAATGGATGACCGCTTCTCCGACAACAGGGGGCCTGCACAAGAGGCCTCCTTCCCCGGACGGTGAAGGAATGGCAATGCTTACCATCGCAATATCCAATGTCAAGACTTCGCTCGCGGCCAGGGCGTCCTCGCCCAACAACACGCCGACATGTCTCGATTTGACCCTGAGGGAACTGGCACTTATACTCCCGCCCCGGTTGTGATGTTCTGGCAAGAGACGGAGACCTGATGACAGGGTGGAAAATACGAAGTTCGGCGTTCCTGCTGACCGCTGCGTTCTATGTGCTGTTGGGGGGTCCTGGTACTCCCGCGTTGGCAGATCCGGCTGAATCGCTTGGCTTGGGTTTTGACGGACGTTCGGGGGCCGGTGCTGCCGCTGCTTCGGTTGCTGAAGAGTGGTCTGCCGTGTTCTACAATCCCGCCAACCTCGGTTTTGCCAGACAACCTGGGGCTTCGGTCTCGACCCTGATGCTGTTCAGTCAACTGGACCCCGACTCGGCCAAGACTCCCGAAGGGGCCTTTGCAGAAGCGGGCCTGTTGCTTCCCGTATGGCCCTTTTCCTCGCTTCCCGTGAACCTTGGGGTCGGGGTGCTGATGCCGGCCAGCGGATTCTACGAAATCGACGTTTATCCAGTCGATACGCCCACTTACGGTCTCTATAATTCACGGGATCGACGCTTGTCCCTTTCGCTGGGTCTGGGCGCACAACTGACTTCCTGGCTTGCCATCGGTGCCTCGGTCCAGATGCTGCCCCACGTCTTGGCCGACGTGGACCTGGATTTGGCCGACGCCTTGGGGCCCAATACCCTTCGGGTTCATGTGGAATACCGCCTGAATCCCATCGTGGGTGTGACGTTCGCTCCCCTGGACAACCTGCGTTTGGGACTGGTATGGCGGGGCGCAAATCACACGGGATTGGATTTGCCCGTGAAAGTGGATGCCGAAGGAATCAACCTGGAAGCACGCATTCAGGCCGCCACCTACTTTGTGCCGCATCGTGTGACCCTGGGTGCTTCATGGCTTCCAATGTCGGATCTGTTTGCCGAAATAGACCTGTCGTGGCACCACTTTTCTCAGATGCCTCACCCCTCGGCCGAGGTGGCGCTGTGGGGTTCCGATGGACAAGACACCCTGCAGACCCAGCCCCCTGATTCCATGGCTCAAGATGTGGTTTCTGCCGCTCTTGCGGCCGGTTGGGATGGTCCGGTGCAACTTCGCCTGGGATACCGCTTTTTCCCGAATCCCTTCGAAGAGGCGACCCAACGGGCCAATCTGCTGTCGGGCAATGAACACCTTGTGACCCTGGGCGCACGAATTCCCTTGGCAGTAAGAAGGACCAATCAGATTCCCGTCGGCGATACCCTGGGCCAGGAAGCCTCTCGGGCGCCCGACGCGGGCTTCTGGCTGACCGGAACCCTGTTTGGCGCCTATATCTCTGAAAATCATCAGTACAAAGAGGAATTCTTGCCCGACAATCCGGGTTTCCCCAGCATTCAGTCAGGCGGATTCCGATACGGCTTCTCGGTAGGTGTGGAGGCACGGTATTGAAAAGGTCACTCGAGTTCTTGGGGCTGCGCACAACGTTGAAGACGATATCGGCCGGGTCCTGGCTGGGCGTGGCCTGCGTAACCGCTTTGTTTTTGGCCGGCTGCGCCGACTCGCCCCAAGCGGACCGGGACGGGGATGGCCTGTCGGACCAGCAAGAGGCCCTGTTCGGCACCGATCCGGATAACCCCGACACGGACGGCGATTCTCTGCCCGATGGCCACGATCCCCAACCCACCGTCGCTGCCGGAGCCCAGCAGAACCGCTTGTTGCTTACCGTGACCCCAGCCATAGAAGAGTCCGGAGTATGGCGGTGCCAGGTCCGAAGCACACTCTGGAGCGCCGCGGGTCAATCCGTTGAGATTGCCTCGGCTACCGGCTCCTCTAATGTGGGTTCGTTTTCGGAATTCACAAAGACCGAATCGGGCGCCTGGCAGGCCGAATTGACCTCTGAAGAATCCGGTGTCGGCCTGGTCACCGTGCAAGTCACCGATATCATGGGGAAAACCCTCGGGGGCTCGGTCCAAGCGTGGTTGATTGAATCCACCGTTCCCAAACCGGGTATCAATCCGCCACCCTATAACGGTCTGGGTGGGATCGATGGGCAGTTGCGGGTCTATGTGGTCGACGGCCAGTCTCTGGTTACACCCGGTTCGCCGCCGCTTCCTGCAAAGGGGGCTTGGGTATACATCGAAAAGACCTTTGATCCCGGTTTCTCGATGCAGACCACCAGCAACGAGGACGGAATCGCCGAGTTTGTCTCCCCGGATCTTACCGGTCCAATCAACGTCACCGTCGCCAAGAAAGGCCACCGGGCCTACACCGTCGTGGCAGTCAATGCTGCACACCTGGCGCTGCCCCTGAATCCGCTGGACCCCGTCCCGGGCAAAGACGACGACAAACTGGGAAGGCTGGAGGGCATGGTCCGTGGCTTTGATGGCTCGGCGGGCATCAGGCCCTTTGCCGAACAGTCGGGACTGCAGGTCCTGAACATCGGCATCGTATCCGTGGGCTTGCTGAATGTCCCACTGGCTTCCTTGAGCATGAGTTCCGTGCTGTCATACGCCGGCGTTCCCGAAGAAGTCAGCGATATCTATGACATCATTCCGTCAAATATGGTTTTATATAATCCAAAAGACCTTACCAGATCTAAATATAACCTGTCGGATCTGAAAGAAGGCGAGTACCTGGTCTTTGTGTTTGCGGGCGAGGGTCGCAATGTAGCCCAGACCCTGGATGACCCTTATGCACTTCAGTTCACCCCCCGAGCCATGGGGTTTGCCACGGCTACCGTGAAGGGGGGTACCGTTACCACATCAGACCTTACTCTGACCGTGGACCTTCTTGACCAAAAAGACAATGATATCGATAAGTTCGAAGTGTTTATGGGACGTTTTCCAAAGGACACCTTCACGCAGGCACCGATGGCCAGCGGGCTGCTTCTGCCTGTGGCCTGGACCGAGCGTTACGGTTACTTGTGGAGTGATGTGAACGGCCGATACAACGCCCCGGGGTTTGTGAATCCCATCGAGATTCTCTATCCCGACCCCACAGGTCCCACGATTTCGGCCTTGGGATTCGACTTGTTCCGCATGCATGTTGGGCTTGCCGGCCGCGCCACGTATATGGGCGCCGACCCGCCTGGCATCAGCACCTGTATTGTGCGGAATCAGGATCCGACCGCTCCGGTTCGGATGGACGCCGATTACGTTTGGCTTTCGTTGCCCGAAGGGGTTTCGCCCACGCCGCCGGACCGCACACCGGCCAAAGAGTGTGTGCCCAAGAACGCCAAAGCGGATCCGCCGGGCAGTTGTGTGAACTATGCCACACCGCCAACCCACTACATCCCGCTGGACAGGTACGGTGGCACCTTAGAGGACCGAACGATCACCTGGAAACCCGTGGTGACCCCGCGCAGTGCCGACTTGTACGCCATCCGTTTGGGGTACCTGACGCCGGCTCAGGAGAATCCCTTCCGCACGGGGTATTCCATCGGCGGGCCGGCTTCCCACAAGTTGTGGGAGATCTTGGCGCCGGGCAGTATCACCTCGGTGACGTTGCCCGTGATTCCGAAAGAGATTTACGGCGACACCCCGCTGCTGGTGAATCCTGCGCCCAGCCTGGATGATTCCAAGGCCCCTCAGCGCTACGCTTCCGACACACTAGAGGTCGAGTTTAATGCCTATCTGATGGGAGACGGCAAGCCGTTCAACTACCACGACTTTTTTGTCTTCGAGGACATGAACCTCTCCAGCCACTCCGTCAGTCAGGACAGTTATCCCTTCAAAATCAAACCCGAGGATCAATGACATGATGCGCTCTGCTGCCATCGGCATCTTCGATTCGGGAATCGGCGGACTGACCGTGGCCCGGGAAATCGCCCGTCGCCTGCCCAACGAAAACCTGATCTATCTGGGTGACACGGCACGGCTTCCCTATGGCAGCAAAAGCCCCCAGACCATCATTAAATATGCCGTGCGCAACGTGCAGTTTCTGGCCCAGTCCAAGTTGAAGGCCATGGTTGTGGCGTGTAATACCGTCTCGTCAGTGGCCCTGCCCGTCTTAAGGGAAGTGGTTTCCGTGCCCGTTCTGGGCGTCATCGAGCCGGGTGCCAAGGCAGCAGTGAAGGCCAGCCGAAGTGGCATTATCGGAGTCATCGGGCAACCGGGAACCATTAAGAGCGGCAAGTACGATTGGGGAATTCTGCAGCACAATCCCCAAGCTCGGGTTTTCTCTAAAGCGACTCCCTTGCTGGTGCCGCTGGCTGAAGAGGGATGGGTAGGCACCGAGGTGGCTTCGCTGGTATTACAGTCCTATCTGGCTCCCATGCTCCAAAACAGCATCGACACCCTGGTGCTGGGATGCACCCACTATCCGCTGTTCAAACCCCAACTGGCCGAACTGTTCCGCTCTACATTCAAGGCGGACGTCGCCCTGGTGGACAGTGCGGTGGTGCTTGCCGACGAGTTGGCTTCCATTCTGGCTTCCGCAGACCTGCTGAACCCCGACGGTCCTGGTTCTCACCGCTTTTTTGCCACCGACGATCCCGAGACCTTTCAAAAGGTGGGTGCCCAATTCTGGGGTGATGATTTCCCCGCTGTTCAACACGTGGACCTCTGATTCAACCGACACCCTTTGCCTCTCCAGCCGCTTTCCCATAGAATCATCCCCCTTGGAGGATTCGTGCGCACCTTGCTGGCCACCAGATTCCTGACCTGTTTCCTGCTGACCGGGCTTATGGCCCCTTCGGTCTGCGCACAGCCTCCCACGGGAGTGATCTTTACGGAAATCATGCCCTTTCCTCCTTCTCAACTGGGATTCCCCCTGGGTCAGTGGTTCGAACTTCATAACACCTCCGAAGAAGTGGCCGATTTGGTGGGCTGTGAAATCCAAATTGGTGAAACGGGCTTGGGTAAGACCTTTGTAGTCTCCGAATCACTTCCTTTGGACCCCTCGGGGTTTCTTATCGTTGGGTTGACTCAGGCGCTGGCCCTGAACGGCGGAATCCCCATGGATGTGGCCATCGGCCTGGATATGGCCCTGCCCCAGTTTGGTGGCTTTTTGCGCCTTCTTTGCCAGGATCAGTTGATTGACGAGGTTGTGTATGGCCCCAACGGTGGACTAGTGCCCCAAGAGGGCATCTCGTTGGCCTTGGAGCCCAGTGCCCAGCACTCCCAAACCAATGACGATCTCTCTCGTTGGTGCAACTCGGTACTGCCTATCCCCGGCACATTGGTTCCGATGTTCGGTTCACCGTCGGCGCCTTCCACGGCCTGCGATTCCGATGGGGACGGACTGACCGAAGACCAGGGGGATTGTGATGACAGCCAGGCCATGGTGCGCCCGGGAATGTGGGAACGATGCAATGGTATTGATGATAACTGCAATGATATAAAAGATGAGTCTCCAAGAATAGACGAACCCGTAATCAGTACCATTGGCGCTTGCGCCGAGAACATGCCCATATGCCTCGGTTCGGCCGGCTATGGGTGGGAAGAGACCGGAGGTTACGAGCCCGAAGAGGTCACCTGTGACGGGGTCGACAACGACTGCGACGGACTGGTTGACGAAGAGATGTTGAACGCCTGTGGGACCTGTGGCGTGCTTCCGGCCGATGAGTGCGACGGGGACGACAACGACTGTGATGGTCAAATCGACGAGGACGCCGTTCCTCCGCAGGATTTCTTTTGTTCCGGCCAGGGCCTGGGCGTCTGTTTGAACGTGGAACCCCTGTGCTCGGGGCAATGGGGATGTTCGTACCCGATGGGGCATCAGTTTGAAGAGACCTGGTGCGACGGCCTTGATAACGATTGTGATGGCCAGACCGACGAGGGCTTCGGGTTGGGTACCCCTTGTATGGCCGGGTTGGGCAGTTGTTTGTCTCAGGGTCGCTTGGCCTGCGATGCCGATCCGCTGATGACCCGGTGTGATGCGCCGATCATTCCTCCTTCGGCCGAACTTTGTGGGGATGACGAGGACAATGACTGCGACGGCGACGTCGATGAGGGGTTTTTCCTGGGTGAAACCTGCTTTTCCGGCGAAGGAGTGTGTCGCACGGCTGGCAAGTTCTTCTGCAGCAGCGATGGGTTGACCTATGTCTGTTCTGCGGTACCGCTGGCCCCCGGCAGTGAGATTTGTGGCAATGACCAGGATGATGACTGTGACGGATATGTAGACGAATACCCCTGCATCGAGGCCGTGGATTCCACATTGACCGGCTGTTCGGCTTCCAAGCCCGAGGGGCTTTTCTGCGTGAAATCGGCCTTTCCGCTCAGCATTCTCATCGGCGTGGTCTTCGGCATTCTGTGGGTTCTGGGACGCTGGGGCTTGAAGCGCTTGGAGCAAAGGGGTAAGGGAAGACCCCGGGACCTGGAGCCGGAGGATCGGTGAGAGTTTTTATTGAAACCATGGGATGCCGAACCAACTCTGCCGATTCTTCCCAGTTGGCGACCTATCTGCGACAACACGGCGTGATGCTGACGGCACAACCCGATGAAGCCGATTGGATCCTTATTAATTCGTGCACCGTGACCCACAAAGCCGACCGAGACACGGGCAAAACCCTGCGTCGTTATAAAGCCCTTCCTTCGGCCCCCAAGGTGATGGTTTTGGGATGTCTGCCCAGTGCCACCCCTGAACATCCCGTGCTTTTGCTTGCGGACCGCGTGGTACCCGGGTGGGACGTAAAGGCCGTCAAGGACGCCATCTTGGAAGATTCCAGCCACCCGTTCGACAACGGCCAGCCCCACCTTTTCCCCAAGGATTCGGGCACGGGGCCCATGGCTATCCAGTCGCCTGCCGATTTGTTTCAACTGGAGAAGGCCCACGGTTTGTCCCGTGTGAACATTAAAATCTGTCAGGGGTGCGACGGGCATTGCACCTATTGCATCGTGCCCACGGCCCGAGGCAAACCCGTCAGCTACCCGCCCGAACGCATCTTGCATGACGTGGCCATGGCCTGGCAGGCGGGTTACCGGGAAGTCATCCTCTCGGGGAC
>CAYTWV010000089.1:0-11778 GCA_964442235.1 uncultured Myxococcales bacterium
GTCGTCGTCATCGTCGCACAGATCCCCGATTCCGTCGGGTTCAACGTCCTCTTGGAGAGGATTCGGAACCAGCGGGCAATTGTCCTGGGAATCGACAATCTTGTCGTCGTCGTCATCTTCGTCCAGACAATCCAGAAGCCCGTCAAAGTCGGTGTCCGGGACACCTTCGTCCACCAGGCCGTCACAGTCGTTGTCCATCAGGTCACACACTTCCTGAGTGGCCTCTTTGGCACCGCAGACGCCCACGCCTTCGACACAAGTCAGAAATCCGAAGCAGGTACCCCACGTGTTCGACGTGGCACACTCTGCCCCCTGAAGCCCTTCGTCGACGGTGCCATTACAATTATTGTCCTGGCCATCACACGTTTCGCCGGCGGGCGTACGGGCCGTGCACGCAGTCAGTCCGTCCTTGGTGCAGCGGCGTTCACCATGGCACATGCCAAATTCGTTCTCTCGATGACATTGGGTGGCGGCCTTGGAAGCGACGGCATACCCCGAGCACTGGCAGATCCCATCGGTGGGAACACAAAGGCCCAACCCTTGATCCATTTTGCATCCGTAACCGGCGGGGCAGTCGGTCTCTTTCTGGCAAACGGAAGCGCAGAAGCTGCCTTCGGTGGCGCCCAGCGAGACGCAGTTGTCTCCAAACGGGGCGGGGCCGCTTCGACAGTCCCAGTCGTCCAGGCAGGGGCGGCACAAGGTGACAAAGGGGACCACGCAAAACGAGGACTGCGGGTCTTCCAAGGAGGTCTGGCAGACGAACCCTTCGGGGCAGGCGCCTTCCTGGCAGGCGGACGAACAGACGCTTCCGTTTTGAGCGGGGACACAGATTCCACTGGCGCACTCGGAATCCTTCCAGCAGGGGAATCCAAACTCGCCAGGGACCAGCACTTCGGAGGCCAGTTCCCAGGTCTCCGAGAACCACCCGTCATTCTCGGGCGGGGTCACGAACCCGGCTTCCGGCGCCTGGGAAGAGCAAGCAACAGCAAAAACCGCCATTACACCCAGCAGTATCGGGGCTTTGGAGAACGTTGCCATGAAGGCTCCTTTTGGGCGGGCGGTCCGTTGGTTCCGTGCCTGAGTATGCCAAACGTACCGCCCACGTACAAGCGCCACGCGCGCAAGGCCTTTTGTTGCGACGCCCCTTCGCCTATAGTGTCGCCCGGCGGTCGATGCACCAAGTCCGCCCGGGGAGGATGTGCACAATGCGAGGGTGGTTCATTGTTCCAGCCGTTCTTCTGGTATGCGGAGGCTCCTGCGGCCAATCCTCTGACTCCGGAGGCCTTCAAGCCGGGAAGGTCAAGCAGGCAGAGCCCGCCTCAGCCCCTTTGGCTCAGGCAATACCGGATGCCGCACCCCTTTCTTGCAGCATTCACGCGTTGCAGTTGGAGGATGTCTCATCCGAAACGGTTCTTGAACAGGCTACGGTCCATCGCTTGTTGGTCCAGCGGCTGTCCAGTCGGTTTGGGGCCGTGGGGGCAGGAGAGTCGGGGCTGGATCTGCGTGTGGAGTATCTGGTCTACCGCCGGCAGTCGGAGGACGACGCCGTGTTTTTTGGTGCGCGTGCGCTGCTGAAACACGTAAGCCCCTCTATTGAACTGACCTGGGAAGCCAATGCCACGGCGGATGCGCCGACGCCGGCCGCCTGCGCAGCAGCTCTGTCCGGGCCGGAATGCCGAGCGTTTGTGCTGGCCAACTTGCTGCCCAGGGTGATGGACCGTTTGACCGACCGTGCGTTCGTGGCGTGCTCTCTGGAGTCGCTTCCTTCACAGCAGGTGGGGAAGTTGCTGGCCAGCACCGACCCTTGGGAGCGTGCCCAGGCCGCCAAGGCAGCGGGAGAACGCAAGTTGAGTGACCTGGTATCCCCCTTGGCCCAGCGGCTGGACGACGAAGAGTACCTGGTAATGATGTCGGCAATCGGCGCCTTGGGCCGTCTGCAGTCCGACCAGGCCATCGACCCCCTGGTCAAGAAAGCCCAGCGGGCGTCGCCCGACGTGGTCTTGGCCATTGCCGTGGCACTGCTTGACCTCGGGAGCCCCACGGCTCGCAAGTATGTACAAGACTGGTCCACCAGCCATCCACTGACTGAAGTCAAGGAACGATGTACACAGTTGCTTGCCCCGAATCGAGAGGAAGAATGAGCAGGTCTGCCGCCGCTTCCACACGTCGCAAACTGCGGCGATGGCCAAAAGACCGCACCTGCGATGGCATGTTTTGCTTGCAATGGACGTGGGTATGTGCTACGCATCCCCCCCTGGGTGATAACCTTTTCCGAAGAGAGGGACAATGATGAAGAAATTTTGGATTATCGCTGTGCTGTTTGCTTTCGTGGCCGGGTTTGGCTGCAAGGAGAAGTCTGGGGAAGAAGCTGCCAAGGACGCTCTGAAGGACGTCCAGATTCCCGAGAAGGCCGATGCCGTTGTGCTCGAAGCCGTCAAGGTGATCAAGGCTGGCGAAGTGTACAAGCTGATGGCCTTCCTGCCGCAGACCTATCAGAACGATATCAACGAACTGTTCAAGATCCTGGGCACCATTGACCCCGAGATCTACAACAAGGGCGCTGCCATCGTCTCCAAGGGTATCGATCTGGCCGTGCTGCATAAGGACAAGCTCCTGCCGATGGCTGGCCCCATGGCCGCCATGCTGCCCGCCGACATCGCTGACCAGGTTAAGGCTGTGAAGGAATCCCTGGACAAGGGCGGCCTCTTCAAGCACGAAACCTTCAAGAATTTCAGCCCCGTCGTCTTCCTGAAAGACAACGGCAAGAAGTTCTTTGATATGGCCGTCAAGAACGAGCAGGCCAAGGCCGGTCTCGCCATGCTGGACGGCATCAAAGCCAAGGTCGAGAAAGAAGAAGGCGACAAAGCCACCGTCATCATCACGACCCCCCAGGGCGACATGCCCGTCGTGTTCGTGAAGGTCGAAGGCCGCTGGATCCCCGAAGATATGGCCAAAGACTGGGCCAAGGAAATTGGCAAGGCCAAGGAAGAACTGAAGAAGGCCATCGAAGGCCTGAACAAGGACAAGGCCTCCATCCTCGCTCTGCTCGGCAACGTCGAGAAGGGCCTGGCCGAGTTCGAGAAGTCTGGCGATCCCATGGCCATCATGGCCGCCATGGCTCCCGCTCCTGCCGCTCCTGCCCCCGCTCCCGCTCAGTAATTCCGGCTTCCGGAACCATCTGATTCTTCCATAATTCCCCCCACAATCCGACCGCACCCCATCTAATTCGCTGGGATACGTCTGTTTTTTTCCACCTTTCCGGTTCAACTCCCGATACAGCACGTGTGGCCGTAACCGGAGGGGAACCATGACTGGCACTCGTTTCTGTTCCGTCGTCTTGAGCCTGCTGAGCCTTTGCTGGTCCTTTCCCGCGCAAGCCCGCTCCAAACCTTCGGGCCCCGAGCGCATGTTGATTCTGCAGGCACGCCTCTCTCCCAGGGGCGATCGGCTGGCCCTGGTGGGGCTGAGACCCGCAGCCAAGGGGCACCCGGCATTCTCACAACTTCTTCTGGCGTCCTCTTCAGGCAGTCAGATTCGACCGGCTTCCGCCCCGCCCTTTAATGTCTGGAGCCCAACCTGGCTTCCCGATGGAAAGGAAATCCTCTTTCTTTCCGACCGGCTGGGAACGCCCCAGTTGTTCCTCTTTGCGCCTGAAAGCCAAGCCGAGCCCATTCCTCTGACTTCACAGGCCGGAGGGGTCAGCCGATATCTTCCGTCGCCCTCGGGAAAACACGTTGCCTTTCTGTGCCCGGCGCCGCAGCGGAACCGCCCGAAAGTGCCCGAGCCGTGGTTCGTGGTGCCGGGCGAAGGCCCGTTCAGCGGGGGCCAGGGCCTTTGCCTGGTGACCCTTTCAAAAGGGGGGCATCCCGGCGGTAAACGTCAGTTCCCAATCCAGTTCTTGCCCGCCGGTCATGGCCCGCCGGACCTTGGTGTCCCTGCCACTCCCTTCGCCTGGGTGCAAATGGGGAGGGGCGAGGTGCTGGTTGCGGCCCGTCCCGAAGCTACCGGCCAAACCACTCTGCTGGCGGCTTATCCAGAGAACTCCCCGTGGCCTCCGCCCGGCACGCTCCTTCCGTTTTGGGTCGAGTCCCTGATGCCCACACAACGGCAGACCCTTTCGGTTTGGGGGCATGCCACCGATGGGACGGCGGTATTCGCTCAGTTGAACTACGAAACATCCCATCCCGACACTCAGAAGGTTCCGACGCCGGCCACCACAACCGGATGGCCCATCACCGCTGTGGCTCCGACAACCAGCCCCTGGATTTGGGTGGGCTTCGACACCCTTGACGTCTGGGTGCAGGGGCGTTGGCAGCGGCTGCCGGTGCCGAAGCAGGCCATTTATCTTGCAGATGTGTCGCTCTATCCCACAGGGGATGCCCTCCTTGCCACGTTCTTTCTGGCGGACGGCTCTTCACAAGTGGGTCGAATTCGCTTAAAGAACCCGGTGTTTCAGGAACTGGCCAGCGGACGTCCTTTTGGCGCGGCCGCTTCCGAGGGTCCCGACGGGGCCACGATGGTTCGCACCCATTTGGCAAACCAACCTCATGAGGACGCCCGAAATCCCTGCCTGCCTCTGCTGGGCTTCTCCAAAGATTCGATACTTCCGGCAACCCTCCTTTTGGCCGCCTTGAGCGACATGGGACAACCCATGCGCGTCGTGGGGAATCCCAGCAGTCAGAAGAGCCGAACCAACACTGCGCACGGCACGAGGTGCAGCTTACCGGGGCGCATTTGGGTGGGAACGACTCCGCCCCCTGTTCCTAGGGAAGAAACAAACTCGTCGGACCCCGAAGGTCCTCTGTTGTGGGTGACCTGGCAACCTGAGCAAGGTGGGGCGGGCCCTGTGGGTTGCCCGGCTCACGTGGAAATGTGCTTGCAAGCCCCCATGGGCACGTTCGCAGTGCCCGAACCCTCAGCGCTTCGCAATCTGGTCAAGTGGTTCAAAGAGGGTGGTTGGCTGGGGCTTAGTGCCCCACCGCCTTAAGTCCGTGACCCGTGAAGGCCGTGGCGATCACACCGGACAGGACCCCTTGCCGGGAGAGCAGTGTGGCTCCTGCCAGTCCAACAGCGGCCGTGGGTTCCACAAAGAACCCCTGCGACCAGGCTCGTTGAAGAGCCTGAGTGATGTCCGCTTCGGTGACGGCGACAAACCTGCCCTGTGTATCGCTCACCGCGGCAAGCATCTCTCGACTGCGCGGGGGACGGGCAATGGCAATGCCTTCTGCCCGCGTAACCTCTGCACGACTTGGCCCGGACACCTGTTCGAGCCCGTTGAATGCGGCAACCAGCGGCGAACAAGCCTGGGCCTGCACACCTACCAGTCGTGGCATCCGGTCGACCAGGCCGAATCGGACCATCTCCCGAAACGCCTTATAGGCCCCAAGCAGTAACGTGCCGTTGCCCGCCGGCAGGATCAGCCAGTCTGGCGAGCGCCAGCCCAACTGCTCGGCCAGCTCGAATCCGAAACTCTTGACTCCCTCTATGAACCAGGGATTGAAGGTATGGCTGGCATAGAAGCGCGTTCGGGCCGCCTGCAATACCGCCTGGGAGGTGGCCTCCCGAGGCCCTGGAATCCTGGTGACTTTGGCCCCGCAAGCTTCCATCTGCACCAGTTTGGCCGGCGACGTGGAGTCGGGCACAAACACCTCGCATCGGATGCCAGCTCGGCCAGCGTAGGCCGCCATCGCACAGCCGGCGTTCCCCGAGGAGTCCTCGACCACGTCGCCAACACCCATCTCTTTGGCCAAAGTCATCAAAAGCGCTGCGCCCCTGTCCTTAAAGGAACCCGTGGGGAACAACTGCTCCTGTTTAACCCACAGATCGTGCTCCCCAAGCGGGAAATGCACCAGTGGAGTCATGGGTTCGCCCAGCGTCACGGGGGACGGGGGGCAGGCAGGATAGGACTCTTGATACCGCCACATGGAGGCCGGCCGCGCTGGCAGATCCTCTGGGTTGAAGATTCGGTCGCTCCTGCACTCCAGCACGCCTCCGCAGTCACATTGCCAACGTCCAGCGGAAGCCGGCACACAAGACCCACAATCGGTGCAGTACCACAACATGATGCCCCCAAGAAGATGCACAAAGCCCGCCTCTTACCTACCAGAGCGGGCGCTTGGCCGTCAACGTCGCTGTAGCTCGCTTGACACACCACGCCCTCGCTGTTACATTGCGGGGCGCTTCGGAGGTGTAGGATGCTTGAGAAAGACCTGCTTTTTGACAAGAGAATTATCCAGAGAAACTTCATTCGTAAGACTGTGACGAAAGAGCAGTATGACGAGCACATGAAGAAGCTCCCCGATATGCAGACTCGCATGGAAACCCAGGAAATCTGCGTTCGTGAGGGTGAATTCCCTATCGAGTTCGTAGAACCCGAAGAATAGATTAGACTACGAGGTAGCAATGAAAGACTCAGACAGCGACTTCAAGGTCGTCGATCGTCGGCACGAGCGGGAGCCGTCTGAAGCCCAGACCCAAGAGGCTTCGACCGTTGCACCGTCCCAGGCTGCTCCTCCGGCAAATGATGACTGGAGTGATGTGGGGACCGAGGACAAGGGTCACGACAGCCACTGGAATGAGGTGCCGCCCCCTCCGGCCGATTTCACGGCGTTGGTGGTCTCTTTGGCATCCTCTGCCTACCTGCATCTTGGTGAGATTCCCGATCCCGAGGGAAAGGAGCCCAAGTTGAACTTGGAAGTGGCCCGCCACACCATCGACATGTTGGCGATGCTGCGGGACAAGACCAAGGGCAATCTGAACAAAGACGAATCGAGTATCCTCGAGCGTTTTCTTTATGACTTGCGGCTCAAGTTCGTAGCAGCGGTCGAACGTCAGTAACTCAGAATAGAGCTTTTTTTCCGGCCGGCGAAGCGGGTGCTGTGGGCGGAGTTGTGCCCAGGTGCTGGTATGCCAGCGATGTGGCGACGCGACCTCTTGGGGTTCGGTCTATGAATCCCTGCTGCAAGAGGTAAGGTTCAAAGACATCCTCCAGCGTGTCCTTCTCTTCACTTAGGGCTGCGCTCAGGGTCTCGAGTCCAACGGGGCCGCCGTTGAACTTATGAATCAGGGTCTCCAGATAGAACCGGTCGGCGGGGTCCAGCCCGGCGTTGTCCACTTCCAACTGCGCCAGCGCATACTGAGCGATTTCCAGGGTGATGATGCCGTCGCCGCGAACCTGAGCAAAGTCCCGAACCCGGCGAAGCAGCCGGTTGGCCACTCGAGGCGTGCCGCGCGCCCTGCGGGCGATTTCGCGCGCTCCCAGTGGATCCGTGGGGATGGCCAGAAGTTGTGCCGAGCGGGACAAGATGACCTCCAACTCCGAGGTCGTGTAGTACTCCATTCGGGCCAGATGGCCAAAACGGTTGCGCAGAGGCGACGTGATCAGTCCGGTTCGAGTGGTCGCACCCACCAACGTGAACCGATTGAGGTTCAACGAGATGGAACGTGCGTGGGGGCCCTCGCCGATCATGATGTCGAATCGATAGTCCTCCATGGCCGGATAGAGACTCTCTTCCACTGCGGCGTTCAACCGGTGGATTTCGTCCACAAAGAGGATGTCTTTATCTTGAAGGGAGGTCAGCAGGCCGGCCAGGTCCCCTTTCTTCTCAATCACCGGGCCCGACGTCGAGCGAAGCCCCACGCCCATCTCTTCGGCAAGAATATAGGCCAAGGTGGTCTTGCCCAGACCCGGAGGGCCATAAAACAGCATATGATCCAAGGGTTCATCGCGGGCCTTGGCCGCTTCGACAAACACCTTGAGGTTGGCTTTCAGCCTCTCTTGTCCCGTGTAGGCCGCAAGGCTCTTGGGGCGCAGCGCCCGGTCCACGGCCTCTTCTTCCGTGCCCTGCTTAACTCCCGACGTGGTGCGTTCATCTACCATTAACGAAGCCTCTTGAGCGCCTCACGGATGAGGGCAGCGGAGTCCAGTTCTTCTTTGCGGGGCAGACTGGCCAGCAACTCTGCCGCGTCGCCGCGACGATACCCCAACTGCAGCAGTGCTTCCAGAGCGTCACGCAGGGCCGCATTGGCCGGATTGGCCGGTTTGCCGTCCGCCCGCATCTCGATGGCAGGAGCCACGGACCAGACATCGGTGACCTTCTCTTTAAGCTCCAATACCACTCGTTCGGCAATCCGTTTTCCTACCCCCTTGACCTTGGTCAGAGGGAGGCAATTGCCCGTGGCGATGCTCTCAATAAGTCCGTCCACCCCCATGCCCGTCAGCAATGCGATGGCGACCTTGGGGCCCACGCTGCTCACCGACAACAATTGGCGAAATAGCTGTCGTTCTTGCCGGCTGCTGAACCCGAAGAGGGCAATCCCGTTTTCTCCCGATGAGAAGTGGACGTACAGTTCGCCCTCCTCCCCGACCTCGGGAAGGCTGCTAAGTGCCGGGCCGGTGACGGACAACTCGTACCCGACACCGCCGCAGTCCAGGATGGCTTCGCCCTCCTCCCGTAACACCACTTTTCCTCGGAGATATCCGATCATCTTTGCCCCCCAGGATTCGGGCGGTAAACGCCCCCCAGTTTCAGCGCAGCGGAATTCCAACTGGAGATTGTGCCCGGAAGGCATGGCAGACTGCAACACCCAAGGCATCCGACGCGTCCTCGGCCGGCACTTCGGTGACGCGCAGCAACGCCCGCAACATCTCTCGAACCTGCCCCTTCTCTGCACGCCCCTGGCCGGTGACCGCCTTCTTTACCTCTGCAGGGCTGTACTCGAATACGTTGCAGCCCGCTTTGGCCAAGGTCATCAGCGCAGCGCCACGGGCCTGCCCCAGGGTCATCACGGACGCAAAATTCGTATGAACGGGCTGGAACAAAGACTCCACCGCCACGGCTTCCGGATGATGCCGCTCGACCAACTCACTCAACCGATCGTGAATGTTCACCAGACGCTGGATCAGGGGAGTCTCGGACTTCATCCGAATCACGCCATACTCGATGCACTCAAGCGAGCGACCCGAGGTACGAACGACTCCCCATCCCATCTTGACAGAGCCGGGGTCGATACCGAGTACGATCACTCCTCGTCGTCCATGACGGAGTCATCAAACTCAGCGTTGGTGTAGACGTTCTGCACGTCATCCAGATCTTCGAGGGCGTCAATGAGCCGAAGCAGGCTCTGGGCGGGCTTGCCTTCCACGCGGTTAAGCGTGGCCGGATGTTTGATCATCCCGGCACCCGTGATCTTGTGCCCCGCCGCTTCCACGGCCTTGCGCACGTCTTCGAAGGCGCTGATCGCCGTCAGAATCTCGTACGATTCGCCCTCGTTGGAGAAGTCGTCGGCACCCGACTCGAGGACCAGTTCCGTCAGCTTATCTTCGTCAACGCCTTCGGAGCTGATTTCGATACGGCCCTTGTCCGAGAACAGGTAGCCCACGGCGCCCACTTCCGCCAATTTGGCAGTCTGCTTCATGAAGACGCGCCGAACCTCGGAGACCGAGCGGTTCTTGTTGTCCGTCAGGACGCAGACCAGAATGGCGATGCCATCGGGCCCGTATCCTTCGTACACGACGTCCTCGTAGCTGACACCTTCCAACTCGCCAGTGCCCTTCTTGATGGCCCTGGTGATGTTGTCGCTGGGCATGTTCGCCGCTCGAGCCGCCAGCACTGCGGTTCGCAGTCGTGCGTTCGACTCTTCACTACCACCACCCATACGAGCGGCGACCGTGATTTCTTTGATAAGTTTAGTAAAGATACGACCACGAATGGCGTCAGCTTTACCTTTCTTATGTTTAATCGTGCTCCATTTATTATGGCCGGACATACGGGCCCTCCCTCGACAGTTGCTCCCCTATGTACCACCATTCGGGCGGGGACGCAACCGGGAAAAAAGGTTTGACATCAAGGCGCCCGGGTTGATAAATTCCGGCCTGACGAAGTGTGCAGTGACTAATTGAGGGTGAACGCCCATGGAACGATCTTGGACTTGGTGCACGATTCTGCTTTCCCTGGTCGCGGTGGGGGCGTGTGGACCCATTCAGGCGACCACGGGCATTTCTCTTGCAAACAAGAACCTTTTTGAGGCTCGTCTTGCGAAAGCGGATGTGCTCGTAACTGGGCAAAAATACATCACGCCAGCCCAGTATGAGTACCAATTAGCGCAGCTTTATCTGGAAAAGTCTAAGGAACTGGAAGGCTTTGCCAAGTTTGAACATGCGGCCTTCTATGCCAAGCTTGCTGCCGATTTGGGATTGCGGTCCGTTGACCACAAGACTGAGGAGGCACGGCGTCAGGAGCGGCGGGACCGCATTCGCAAAGGCGAGGTCCTTCCCAAAACTCCTGTCAAACCCACGACAACCTTGCCGTAGGCTTACACTTCGACCCACGGGGTACACCATGAAGCCTCAAGCGCTCTTCCTTCGCAATGTGCTCGTTCTGACCCTTTCGGTCTCCTTCCTGGGTGGTTGTGTCACCGGGGGGGAGGTGTTCCGGACCACTGACAAGATGCTGCAGCAACTCAAAGATTTTGAGGCGGCTGGGTACATCTGTGCTCCGGTTGAGTACGCCAATGCCCGCGCAAACGCCGAGTTTGCCCGCACCGAATCCGATCACGGCGATACCCTGAAGGCCAAGGCGCATTTGGATCAGGCCCAAGACTGGTATCAGAAGGCCTGGGCCGCCACCCATCACCCGGACAACAGCCTGAGGGAAGGCTGTGAGCCCGATGACGACGACGATGGCGTTCTGAATTCCAGGGACCGCTGCCGCGAGGAAGCCTAAGATTATGACGGCGACCAGGATACGGACGGTTGCCCCGAGTGGGACAAGGACTCCGATGGCATTCCCGATGACCGCGACAATTGCCCCACGGATCCCGAGGACAAAGACGGCTTCGAGGACACGGACGGTTGCCCCGATGCAGACAACGATCTGGACGGGATTCCCGACGTCAACGATAAGTGCCGAAATCAGCCCGAGGACTTCGACAAGTATCAGGACGAAGACGGCTGCCCGGAACCGGACAACGATTCCGATGGCATCCCCGACCTTAAGGACCGCTGCCCCAACGAACCCGAGGACTTTGACGGCGACTTGGACGAAGACGGCTGCCCCGACTTGTATAAGAACATCGTGGTCAAGGAAGATAAGATCGAGCTGAAAGACAAGGTGTACTTCGCCTTCAATAAGGCGAATATCATGGCTCAGTCTTTTGACATGCTGAAAGAGGTCGGTGCCGCAATCAAAGCCAAACCGACTATTAAGGTTCGTATCGAGGGCCACACTGACAACAAGGGTAAGGCCAAGTATAATAAAGAGCTCTCCGAGAAGCGGGCCAAAGCGGTCCGTGAGTTCCTGATTAAGGAAGGGGTCGCTCCCGACCGCATGATTGCCATTGGGTACGGCTCGGAGAAACCTATCGCAGACAATTCCACGGAAGAGGGACGCGACCTCAACCGCCGAGTGGAATTCATCATCATTGAGCAGTAGCCCCCATACATGAAAGACTCCATAATCAGTGCTCGCTCCCCCTTCGAAGGGGTCCTGCTTGAACTCCATTCCTGGCACAAACGATATGTCGAGGCGTGGTTCGCGGCGTCTCCGCCTACTCACCCAGACCGCCTCGCCAAGCAGGCCTTGCTGCTGCACGACCTCGAATTGGGGAAGGCGCAAGGCGGCACTTCCGCACGCCGGGATGTCCTGCAGGCGACGACTCAAAGAATCGCGCGCGGCGGCATCGATGAGCAGGTAGGCCGAGTCGACCCGTCCCGGTTCTCGGAGTAAGCGGCCGAGCGCCTGCTGTTCCATGTAGGCCGGCATGCCGAGAAAAGGCTGC
>CAYTWV010000090.1:0-11702 GCA_964442235.1 uncultured Myxococcales bacterium
TAAATCACACAACGTTCCAGAACGGGAGCAAGGTCACGGTATTGCGACAACTCCAGTTCGGGCGAAATCAGGGCATCCAGCTTGATCAAGTCGGTGCCGGGGATGCCGATGACCAGCTTGGTGTGGCTGTCTACCATGCGCATTTTTCCTTCGAAGTAGACCACGTGGCTCTCTTCGTAATTAGGAAAGTGCTGGCGAAATAACTCGTCGTATTTCAGCAGATATTTCTCAATCTTGTGGCATCCAATTGTAAAGAATACCAGGCCTCGAATCTGGGATTTGGACTCCAGAATGTGCTGCAGCAGCACCTCCAGGCCCGAATCCAAGGTGACCCCGGTGGCTACCACGTCCCCAAAAAGCAGAACGGCCCCTTCGGGAATGTGGATCTTGCGGTACATGTTTTCTTTGACCTGCCAGCGGCCGTCGGTGCGGAATCGTTGGCTGCTCATGAAGCAGGTGACGTGAAAGCGGCTTCCCAGCGCCCTGGCCAGTGCAGTGCGAAGATCGAAGTTCAGGCTTCCCCTGAGGAAGTTCATGGCGCACAGCCGCGACGAAGGCTGCGCCTCCAGCAGGGGCCGGAAGGGGGCCGTGGCAAAGGCTTTGGTCATGGCGTGCGAGAGCGCATCCGTGAACTCGATGCCCAACAATTCCGGTCGGTTACAGATGTCCACGGTTTCGGGTGTAGAGACCACCCAGCGCTGCACCTTGCCCTGGTGGTCGCCCGAAAGGCGGTACCAACTGACTTCGGGAGTGCGACTTACGGCCTCAAGGTACTGCATGGTGGCTCCGGTGGGCGCAGGGGAAGTCGACTGCGCCTGAGGGCCACTAATCCCACATTTGGGGCGGTCTGGCAAGGTACGGAACTGGTCCGGGGCGATCGGGGGTGTGGAAATTCCCGGCGGGGTTGGGGTTTGGGGAAGGGGCAGCCGCCACTTCCCCATTGGCAATCCCACGGCGAAGCCACCGGAGAGAGCGAACAGGAAGGGGCCAGGGGAAGACCTCTTCCCCTCCCAGGCGCGGCAGCGGTCCTTCGCCACGCCACCAGCGCTGCGTTCCCTGGACCGCTGCCGGGCACTGCGGGGGCGAGGGATCGCCCCCGGACCCCCGTTAGGGCAGTGCGGTGGCTTCGCAGTATTGCATCATCGGAGACGGGGCTGTCGGCCCCTTCTCCAAACCTCAACCCCCCATGGGCAGCTGTCACCATAACCGTTGCCCCGACCGAAACAGCAACCAACTGTCCCACCCAGCCTTCCCATATGGAAGCCCGTGAAATTCCGTGTTATGGTAGGCCACCCTGTGGGAGGTCGCACGTGAAGACGAAGATTAGGGTGGCGGTGATCATGGGGGGGCAGAGCCCCGAGCACGATGTGTCGTTGCGTTCCGGAGCCGGCGTAATGGCCCACTTGAATCCGGACAAATACGATGGTCTGAAGGTGGTCATCGGCCGGGATGGCCTGTGGGCAATCGGTGATGCCGAGCCCATGGACGTTCTGGCGTCTCTTTCTGTGTTGCGCGGGCAGGTGGATGTGGCCTTTCTGGCGCTGCACGGGCCGTTTGGGGAAGATGGCACCATTCAAGCCATTCTGGACACACTTCACATCCCCTACACGGGTTCGGGCAAGTTGGCCTCGGCTCTGGCCATGCACAAAGCCAGGGCCAAAGACATTTATGCCGCAGCGGGACTGACCGTCAGTCCCAGCCTGGAATTGTTGAAGTCCGACCCCGCATCCATCCGTGAGAGTGTGCTGGTCGAGTTTGCTACCACGCACGGCCTTCCTTTGGTTGTGAAGACCCCCTGCTCTGGATCCAGTGTGGGTGTGGAAATTGCCAGGACACGCGCAGACCTGCTGAAGACCGTGGAAACGCTGCTGGACCAAGCCGGGGAAGTCATGGTCGAGAAGTTTGTCCGGGGTCGCGAAGTCACTTCGCCCATCCTGGAGCACGCCTATCGCAGTGAAACCCTGACGTTGCCCCTCATCGAGATTCGCCCCAGGGTATCAAGCTGGTTTGACTATCGTGCCAAGTACGAAAAGGGCGGTTCCATGGAAATCTGCCCGGCCCCGCTCAACGACGAACTAACCACACGCTGCCAGGCAGCGGGACTCACGGCACATCGTGCGCTGGGGTGCCGAGGCATGTCTCGGACGGACATGATCATCGAGGATGGCACCGGGGACATCTATGTCCTGGAAACGAACACCATCCCCGGATTCACCGAGACATCACTGCTTCCCCAAGCGGCCCAGGTTGCCGGCATCAACTATTCCGAACTGGTCAACATCCTGATCTTCGACGCCATGCATCCGTAGCGCTGGCGGGCTTGGCCTTAATTTCGGGGCCGGCAAATTCCTCCCTCCTGCACAAAACAACCCCATAAAAGTTGCACCAGGTGCAGGAAATCACCCCCTGATTTTCTGCATTTCGGTTCGCGAGGGAGTGCTGGGGGCTGACCTACTTGGCGACGAACAACGTGATGTCCAGACAAAGGCCTCCTTCAAAGTCCACCGGAACACCTGCTGCCAAAGCGGTGGACGAATCGACACAAAGGGTAGCGCCCAGGCAACCGTCGTCGGGGCAACCGTCCGGAAGGCATTCCGCCAGTTTCTGGGGAGTACCGTCCCACGGGTCGGTACAAGAACATGCGGACGCCTGAATTTGGGATTGTGGCAGGTCGCCAGTCCAGACTTGCTGAATTGGGACACACGAGGAATTGTCTTCTCCAACACACATGGCGCCGGCATTGTCGCACCGTCCGAGAGTGTTGAAGCAGCACCCCGAATTGGGCTCGCACTTCAAGTCGTAGTTATTCAGCGGATCCCAGCAGTCACCATCATCGATGCAGCCGGGGCAAACGGGGGTCGGCACAGGCGTCCCCAAACACGTTAGCCGAACAGGGTCACAGCTTCCTCCCGCTCCGCATCCAGAATCATCGGTGCAAGCCACACAAAGCCAGACATTCATGCTTTGTGTGCATGCGCCGAAGGGGTCTAAACAGTGGCAGCACTCCTGACTACAGGTTGTTGTCTCGCATGTGTGGTTGCTAGTATTGCAGTGGCGGTCGCTCTCACAATCCGCATGTTGGATGCACTCAACACACAACCCTTGCCAAAGATGGGGCAGCGCTGCCGAGCAGACAAGGTCGGAACCGGAGTCGGTTCGGGCCAGGTCCGTTCCCGAATCTTGAATGTCGTCAGGGCGGCCGCGAATGTCGGGGACACACCGGTCCGAAAGGGATGGGCACCCCAGCGAATCCATGGCGATGTCCACATCAAGGGCATCCGCTGGTTCATCACTCTTGGATCCGCTGCAACCGCTCAGTGCCGCTCCCCACAGCAGCAGACACGAAAACCCGAGACTCAACCGTGGGTACTTGTTGTTTGACATACCGTTCCTCCGTGGTGCTCCTTGCCAACCGTGGCCCAGCTCAATCGAGCGCAGACCCGAGTAGGCAATTTGAGTCTATCAGAGCAGTTAACGACGCAGAGGAATACCCCGCATCGACCATCCAATAGCGCCAATCATAAACATTCGGTCCATTGTCACAAACATAGGTACCATTTTTCTCGTTTGCGCAATGATTCGCAGTGCAGTTCGGAAAAGAATCCCAAACATGAAGCATGGAGGCGACCGAGATCTGCAGGCTGTCTCCATAATAGTCATCGGCCACAGAGTCGTAGACATCCCAGAGAAATCGAGCCGAATTACCTTCACAAGAGCTCAAAGGGGGCGTCGGTTGACTATTTTCATCCAAACACTGAACGCACACTTTGCCATTGCCATCTGGAGGATCTGAAAGAGGCCGAATGGAGTTGCCCCCATACGTATATGGGTTGGAGGCGCTAGCCTCGAACATTGTCGCCCCCGCGAAGAACCCCGCCCAGCCCTCTTGAAAGGCTCCCTCCTCCCAAGCCTCGTACTGCCACGCATGCATCGCGCCTTCGGCAGGTGTCTGATCAGGCGGGGCCCACCAACAATCTTGCAAGGGGCTGATATTCACAAGTAGGGCAGCCAAATGGTGGCCAAACTCATGCGCGTGGAGGAATGGTTTGGCCCACGAGGCAGCGAGGGGTACGGAACACAGCATGACTCCCTCAAGGTTGCCGCCGGCCGTTCCTCCTCCTGGACAGACCGAAATATCGGAGACCTCATAGTGGTATATCTGCGCCGGGTAATACGATTGAAGCAAAGCACAAGATGCATCCGCCTTGCAGGGGGCAAATGCATCAACAATCGACGCGTAAATATTCGCATCGCGTGAACCCGATGTTCCGGACGGTACAGCCCTGTCTCCGAAATTCACAGCTACATACGTTCCATTATCGACGCCATCCACAGTACCAGCGAAAAATGATGGAACATACAAGTAAGGATTCTCTGTGCCGTGTACAACCTGCCAATAATAGCCTTGGACGAGATCCTGTTGGCCAATATAGCTCAACGTCATGACCATCCAGAATTTATCCGTAGGATAATAGTCCGAGTAATACCCAAACATAAATCCACCCGTGGACGACGTAGTCCACCCAGAGAATACTAAGGTGTCAAGTTGCGAAGAACGCCGGCGATAGATGTCTACTTTTGCACCTTTCAGACCGCGGTACATGCCCTGCTGGGAGCAGGGAAATTTCGCGCCTGTTTGCCCGTTTGCGGGGACACACTGAATTCGTTCTTCAAAATACTTCCAATTGCCAATCACGACCATCAATCGGGAATTATCCATCGTCGAACCCGATTCAGTACTGGCAAAAAGGTCCATTGCCATATTGTTGCGATCCGATAGAAGCTCCTCAATAATTAATTCCAAATCTGCGGGATCAGAGTATCCCAGGTGCGTTGACGGACTTGGCGGTAACCAGGTAGCCAGGTACTCAGACGCGCCCGTACTGGGCTCGGGCCGCACCAATTCAAGCACGCCGTCTTCCAGCGAAAACGACGCGGTAACTCGTTCCAACTGCAACGGAGGGATTCCGGCGCCTCTCGTACACCAGACGCCAAGAGTCGTACTGAGTTTTGGCGATGGACCGGCGCATATGAAAGTCGAGCAAAGCGTATTTCCAGCTGTCGCAGCGAGTGGCCCGCCATGCTCGGTCGGAGGCGTTGACAGCGACACATCTCCCTCCTCTGTACCGAATTGCGACTCCTCCAAGACCAAGATTTCTAGGCATCCGATTTCCGCGGGGCTCAGAGCCAGGCTTAAAAAGAGTTCGCTGCAGCCGTCGTCAACGGGAAAGCTGAACATGTCAGCCACCAGCGGGTCGTCGCCGGCGGGCACCTCTGTAAAGTTACCGGCAAAGCTGCTTGCGGTGGTAACTAGCACCAAAACAGGAGTGGCGGCGAAGAACCACCTCCAGAGCTTTCTCAACCGTCTTTCTCCCTTGGCTATTATTAGCGCTTCCATGTTGCCTCCCTCAATTCCGTTCATTGTTGCTAGTTAGGGTAAAGGGCTGCGTTAAGCGGCTTATGTCGCGCACGGAGCCAGTCATTGGAGGACGATACTCAGCGTAAGGATCTAATGCAACCGAGAAGCACAAGGACGGCGCGGATGGGGGCGTGTTGTGTCTTTAATCATTTCTGGCCGATGGGGCCCAAACAATGTGTGTTTCCGTGTGTGTTTCCGTAGGGTAGCGCGCAGGGGGCAAGTTGATGTGGCCTTTCTGGCGCTGCACGGGCCGTTTGGGGAAGATGGCACCATTCAAGCCATTCTGGACACACTTCACATCCCCTACACGGGTTCGGGCAAGTTGGCCTCGGCTCTGGCCATGCACAAAGCCAGGGCCAAAGACATTTATGCCGCAGCGGGACTGACCGTCAGTCCCAGCCTGGAATTGTTGAAGTCCGACCCCGCATCCATCCGTGAGAGTGTGCTGGTCGAGTTTGCTACCACGCACGGCCTTCCTTTGGTTGTGAAGACCCCCTGCTCTGGATCCAGTGTGGGTGTGGAAATTGCCAGGACACGCGCAGACCTGCTGAAGACCGTGGAAACGCTGCTGGACCAAGCCGGGGAAGTCATGGTCGAGAAGTTTGTCCGGGGTCGCGAAGTCACTTCGCCCATCCTGGAGCACGCCTATCGCAGTGAAACCCTGACGTTGCCCCTCATCGAGATTCGCCCCAGGGTATCAAGCTGGTTTGACTATCGTGCCAAGTACGAAAAGGGCGGTTCCATGGAAATCTGCCCGGCCCCGCTCAACGACGAACTAACCACACGCTGCCAGGCAGCGGGACTCACGGCACATCGTGCGCTGGGGTGCCGAGGCATGTCTCGGACGGACATGATCATCGAGGATGGCACCGGGGACATCTATGTCCTGGAAACGAACACCATCCCCGGATTCACCGAGACATCACTGCTTCCCCAAGCGGCCCAGGTTGCCGGCATCAACTATTCCGAACTGGTCAACATCCTGATCTTCGACGCCATGCATCCGTAGCGCTGGCGGGCTTGGCCTTAATTTCGGGGCCGGCAAATTCCTCCCTCCTGCACAAAACAACCCCATAAAAGTTGCACCAGGTGCAGGAAATCACCCCCTGATTTTCTGCATTTCGGTTCGCGAGGGAGTGCTGGGGGCTGACCTACTTGGCGACGAACAACGTGATGTCCAGACAAAGGCCTCCTTCAAAGTCCACCGGAACACCTGCTGCCAAAGCGGTGGACGAATCGACACAAAGGGTAGCGCCCAGGCAACCGTCGTCGGGGCAACCGTCCGGAAGGCATTCCGCCAGTTTCTGGGGAGTACCGTCCCACGGGTCGGTACAAGAACATGCGGACGCCTGAATTTGGGATTGTGGCAGGTCGCCAGTCCACAGTTGGGTAAATGGTTGACATCCACATCAGTCAGCTCCTGGAATGCAGACCCCGACCCACTTGGATAGCTTGTCCGGAACTGGGTGGTCCCAGTAGAAGATACCGATAAGTTTAGCAATACACGAGTTCCCTGGCGCGCAAGAGGAGGTCTCTCCTATGCAACCATACGCTCTGGCTCGATCGCATATTTGATTGGAGGTGAATTCGGCTTCTTGCATTTCATGCTCTTCAACGCCCTCATCCCAGCACTCTTTATGCTGATACCAGGGCTCTTCGCACTTCTCCCCCAATACGAGAGCCGTCTTGGCCCAGAGCAAATCGGCATCCGTCACCGGACAGGGGATGGCGCACCTGCTGTAGCAGCGGCCAGGCATCAGGGCCGTGTCGTGCGCCAGGTCTCCCGTCAACTGGGAGAGGACAGTTGCGCACTCAAAGCCCGGGTCCGAAGCCACGCAATCCTCATTTTCGTCACAGAGGAAATTCTCCGCCACGTAGGCATACGGCGCCCAAGACTCGTCCCACGAAAACTGACCCGGCTCGTGGGGATTGCTGGGGCAGTTGAAGACGTCGCTGAAGAAGGGTCCAATGCATGGGGCAGCAGACGACGGTGGGTTTTCCACAAGTTGAAGCGGCATGAGGTGTCCGCAAGCATCTGCGCTGAGTCCGACAGGGTTGTCGGCCTCGTCGGTCCCGTCCAGTCGGGCGTCCCCAATCGATCTCGTGTCGCCCACGTCCAGGGACGCGGCGTCATTTCGGGTGGAATCCACCTGGGTTGTCTCCGTCGCATCTCCAACCGATTTCCTGGTGTTCCCGCAGCCCGACATGGTGTTCATGGAAATGAGGATGCTTGCTGCTCCGAGCAATCCCAACAATGTCTGTGTCTGATGTTTCATTTGTGCTTCCTCCGCGAACGCCCCTTGACTCAATTGTGGTGGGTGCCAGTTCATCCCGAACATCTAATCCGCATCGTTGCAACCAGCCGGGCAAGTGATTCTGGCCGGCTCCAGCCAGGCCGACTCTGACCAATTCCTCAGAAACACCTCGTCCATATATCCGTCCAAGGTCGAGAGTATGTTGGTGCTAGACCTACCAAGAACAAGGTCGCCAGCGGTGAACTGTGGGCCACCGCCCGCATTCACGGCGCAAACGCATTCCCCGCCGGCGTAGTTCCAGCATTCAGCCCCCGGGGCGCACCCGATGTTACCGTTGGGGATTAGATAGAGTTTCGCCTTCTGAGCCCCCGCGTTCCATCGCACGGCCACCCAGTACCACAGGTTAGGTAGCACTGGCCCCTGTGCCTCGAGTTGAACCGGAGTTCCCCCGGGGAGTACACTTGCCTCGAGCAGGTAGTTGTTCGCGTATATCCGTACCCTGAGGATGTTTGAATCTACCAAAGTAAAGAATGCCGCTCCAGAATCTTCTGGCGTCGAAGCCAATCTAAAGTAGGCGTCAAAACGGAATCCCAGTCTGGTTTTACCATCAACGGTAGAACCTATTGTTTGCATGCATGGGGTTGTTCCAAATGTCACTCCATCAGCAGTGCCTGGCCCATTGAACTGGGCAACTTGGTCGAACCGCCACTGGTTTGGCGCCGGAACTAACGCTGCCCCCCCCGTGAGGGTCACCGACGGGTCGCACCCTGAGTAGTCTACCAAGCCACCGATATCTGCTTCCATGTTTGTTGCAATCGCCATAATATCGTGTTGAAACATGGTGTTTAATCCAGACCTGCCATGCATATATATGCGAAGCCAGTCGCTGTAGTCATTGTGTGTTGAGATGGATGTGCTATCATCAATATCAATGGCAAGAGGTCCGCCCTGAAAGACGGCATTCCGGCTCCAGTCAATTCCGCAGCCATTGAGTCCGGCGCCACATGCAAAATCGAAAGTGGCTCCTTTCATGGTTTCGTAGCAGGCCATCTGAGCCACTTGTCTAGCCAGATACCCAGTCTCGCTGATCGCAGCTTCATCCAGGCTTCCCTCCAATCCGCGCGAAAACCGAGCATTCTCGCGCAGACATTCCACGTCGCAGACACCACCCACACAGACACCAGGGGCGGCGCAGTCGGCATCAACCAAGCACGTTGCTCTGCATGCATGACCACTGCAAACGAAATTAGGCGAACAGTCCGCATTGGTAAGACAGGAGCCCGCCACACTGGCCGACCAGAAGGAACCAGTAAGAGGTCCCTTCGTCGGCAATCCAAAATTCACATGGCCATAAGTCATCAGTGAGGGGCGATTGGGGCTGTAACCGTCTCCGGGTATCCCCAGTGCGTGCCCAAGCTCGTGTGCAAAAACGTGCCCAGGCCAGTAGTCCATGGAAGGCTCATCGAGTCCCGGAACGAGAAGGCGACCGCTTTGAATGCTCTGCCCCGAATCGGCGTGAATCCCAACCGCGTACCGAAACACGGCCGTGTACTTTCTGGATGGGGTGAAGTAGTAGTTGAATGCTGCCCTCCCTACATCCACTCCCAAGCCGCGCGGCAACCCATGCGGCAACACGTCATCGTCATATATATGGAGTGAGACCTTATAGTAGTCTGCCAACTCAGTGGGGCAAGAAGCAGGGTCCATCGACGTGTTCTGGAGACATTCCAGACCTTCCACCTCATAGACATAGGTTACCCACAACTTCTGGAACTGGGAGAGAAAGTGGTCGAAGTCGCCGACAACGCCGCTATCTGCGTGCCCATCGCACTCGACGTAAGAATCGTATTCTCGGGGATCTGGGCCGTCGAGAGCGCTGAGGGGCAAGTCAAACACATCGTAACCAGTGGTGCCGGTCCATTCGAATGTAGCATCATAGCAGTCACCTGGGTCTCGGAAAGGCTCGGCGAAAGTCCCATCGCAGTTGCTTCGAACACCGAAGACCTCGTTTGCGTCTCCCAGGCCGTCGCCATCCGAGTCGTACGCAACGAATCCAGGTCGTCCCGCAAGGCGCCGGCCCGATGTTGTTGAGCAGTCAGGTCCCGGCCCCGTGGCACTGTCACAAGTCCCAAGCTGCGTCTCCACTTCCCAGGTCAGGTAGTCACCGTCAGGATCCGCATAAGCTGCCCCGATCCAACCGGTGCCAAGCCGACTGTGTACAAAGCGGGTCGGAACATGGGTGCCCTGAAGCGCTGCCCCAACCAGAAGACGAGCTGCCGTAACCGACGAACTTGGCGTTAACCGTGCCATGCCTGCTATTCGGCAACCGGATGCGCCGATGCAGGCAGAAAACGTTCCGCAGTTCCCCGTGCAGTTGGTCGAGCTGGACGAGAAGAGAATCATCTGGTTGTCATACCAGTCAAGGGCGGTGCCATGTGCCCCCACAAATAATGCATCTCCTGTTTTGACACTCTGGTTCCCCATATTCCAACCACCAAACCATACGTCTTGGGTTCTGACGGGCCTTTGGATTCCGGGGTAGACCACGACGTCGCATGTTCCATATGAGGGAGCCGCCGCCGCAGGAGTGTATCCTCCAACCAGGATTAGTCCGACAAACGACTGGGCGGGGGTGAAGGTGACGCAGGACGCCCTCCCCGCTCCCGGGCAATCATCATTCACTGCCACAAGATCGCCGGCAGCCGCCCCATAAGCGTTGTTGCTGGACCACTTGGCCACCCAGAGGATCGTGTCTGGCACAACAGTCTGTCCGGCCAACTGCTGCAGGTCTTCGGTCTTCACGACATACTGCACGCCCGCCTGAAAGTAATAGAGACCATTATATACTGGGTACGTGACTGAGTGTTTACAGACAGATCTGGCTGCATCACATACCACTTGTGCTGTTGCCTCACCGACGCAAAGTGAACCAGTCAAGTACACACCGACCAGAAGACTTCCGGCCAGCCAAGAAATGCGTGATTTCATTCCTTCACCTCCAGCCCGCGCAGTTCACCCAAGAGTGTCTCCTTGCTCCCACTGGGCGGGTCCGAAGTCCCGGAATCTGTTGCTGCAGTGTCCAACTCGGCATATGCGAACGTGAGCGAGGCCCAAACGTCTGAGTCTGCCTCAACAATCGGAACCGGCTGCAGGAATTGCACCAGGCCCTGAACAACTTGTGGATGTTCCCCGCCGAAAGGTAGCGCTCCAGAAAGGCCTTCGGCAAGCAGCATCCGTTCCAACTCGTTGTGCAGCCAGTCTTGTGCAACGGTCGGCTGGGCGAATCCAGGCACCTTGGCCAATTCCGCCAACCGTTCCATCATAGCGTCCGAAAACGGGGAGGGACCTCGTGGAGCAAACTGCTCCGGCATGGAGTTTTGGCTCTCACCCGAAGCAATGGCGGAGCCTGCCTCAATGGCTACTCCACCCGCCCCAAGTAGCTGCGACGACAGGAGGCCGCTTCCGAACAGATCCTTCAAGTCTGACAAAGCCGGTTCACCCGTGGAGCCGGTATAGCGCAACGTGGGTGACGCAATCAAAAGGACCAGGATGATCGCCTGAAACATGACCAGCATCTCCTTCCAGCAAAAGACAGTGTCCCGAGTGGCAGACCGACGAGAATGCCCAGAAACTGCGGTATCACACGGATAGACCATCACATCCGCTCTGACGGTACGTAGTGCTATATGGTCTGTCAACAGGAATCGGTGTTTAATCACGGAGCCAAAGTCGCTTTTGACCCATTCAGGGAGAGATACGGGGACCGCTGTGGGGACAGATGCGGGAAGAACGGAGATCTATGGTAACCGTACCGTTTGACGCGCATCGGGGTTCCTGGTCGATTGATTTGGGGTAGTCAGAAAGGGGGCTTCAAACCCATTGTCGTCGGGTTCGGCGGGCGGTTTCCCGTTCGGGTGAAGGAGTTCATCGATTCGGTTGTTGGATACGCCGCCTCCCTCTTCCCCGGCAGCTTCCGCCCTCCTGCACAAAACAACCCCCTAAAAGTTGCAGCAGGTGCAAGAAATCAC
>CAYTWV010000091.1:0-4961 GCA_964442235.1 uncultured Myxococcales bacterium
TTCCGGCGGACCTTGGCCCGCTTCATCCATGAATTGAGTATTGCAAAGAGCAGGCACCGGCAAGGCCGACGCCATGCGAGGAACCAGGAAGTGCCTACTGACCCGCCAAGCGTTTCTTGGTGTACGGAATCAGGCCGCCGGCATCCAGGATGCCCTTGATTTCGGGCGGCAGGGCGGGGAACGAGTACTCCTTCCCGTTGTGGGTGACTATGCCTGCATCAAAATCAATTTCAACGAGTTCGTTCTTCTGCATGGCATCGGGACCCTCGGGAAGTTCTACCACGGGCAATCCCACGTTGATGGCATTTCGGAAGAAGATGCGGCTGAAAGACTTGGCGACGACGGCAGAGACGCCCGTGGCAGCGATGCAGTCCGCTGCTTGTTCACGAGACGACCCGCAGCCGAAATTCCAACCGGCCACGATCACTTCGCCCTTTTTCACCTCTTTGGCGAAGGTGGGATCCAGATCCTCCATGGCGTGGGTGGCCATTTCGGCGGGTTCCATGGGCTTGTAGGTGTATTTGCCTGCAAAGATGACATCGGTGTTGATGTCATCGCCATATTTCCATATCTTTCCAGAAATCTTCATTAGATGAACCTCCTGGGGTCGACGATAGCGCCTTCGATGGCCGCAGCAGCGACGGAAGCGGGGCTTGCCAGGTAGACATTGGCTTCGTTGCTTCCCATGCGGCCCTGGAAGTTGCGATTAGAGGTGGAAATGCAGGTCTCGCCGGGGGCAAGCACGCCCTGGTGCGCACCCAGGCAAGGACCGCAGCCGGGATTCAACAGGACACCACCGGCTTCCACCAGCGTGTCGATGAGCCCCTCTTTCAAAGCGGCCACCAGCACGGCCTGCGAGGCGGGAATCATAAGCAGGCGGACGCCCTTTTTGACCTTTTTGCCCTTAAGGATATCGGCAGCGATGCGGAAGTCCTCGATGCGGCCGTTGGTGCAGGTGCCAAGCAGGCACTGCTGGATGGGGGTGCCTTCCAGGGCCGAGATGGGCTTGACGTTGTCGACGGTGTGGGGGCAGGCCACCTGGGGTTCCAGGGCCGAAGCATCCCACTCGAGGACCTTTTCATATTCCGCATCGGGGTCGGGCAAAACGGCGGTGAAGGGGCGTTTGGCCCGGCCGGCCAGGTATTCCATGGCTTTGGCATCGGGTGCGATGAAGCCATTCTTGGCGCCCATTTCGATGGCCATGTTGGCCAGGACCAATCTGGAGGAGATGGACATGGCGCCGATGGCGCTGCCCGAAAATTCCACGGACTTATAAAGGGCCCCGTCAGCTCCGATATCGCCGATAATCTTGAGGATCATGTCCTTGGCGGTGACTGCGGGTTCCTTTAATTCGCCGTGGAGCACCATTTTGAACGAGGCCGGGGTTTTGAGCCAGATGCGGGAGGTGGCGTACAGCACGGCCATTTCCGAGCGTCCCACACCGGCGGCAAAGGCCCCCAAACCCCCGTATGTGGTGGTATGAGAGTCACTGCCCAGAATCAGGTGGCCGGGAAGCGCAAAGCCCTTTTCGGACAGGATCTGATGGCAGATGCCCACCCCGATATCGTAGAAGTGTTCGATGCCTTGTTCGGCAACGAACTCACGCACTTCTTTGTGGTTCTGGGCGTACTTTTCATCGGAGGCGGGGACCGTATGGTCAAGGATGATCACGAACTTCTAAGGGTTCTTGACCTTCTTGACGCCCAACTTCTTGAAGGTTTTGGCGATGGCCGAGGTGTTGTCGTGGGACATGCAGAAGTCGGGTTCGACCTCGACGATCTGAGAGACCGCCACTTCCGGCAACCCGGCCTTCATGGCCAGCATTTTCTGAGCGAAGGTCATACCCATATCAGCCCTCCAGCGGGTCGAAGTTCATGAAATCGGCATGGTTCAGGATGATGGCCTCGGGGGTGCGTTTGTTGTGGTCGCCCTCGTGGCTGTGATTGCCGATGATGTGCTGGATTTCCTCGGGGACACCGCAGGCATCGGCCAGGGCCACGCCGCTGAAGGGGTGGCGGACGAACTTGCCGGCTTTGCTCTTCTGGAACTTGCCGTCTTTGCGTTCGATTTCCAGCATTTTGCCCACGTCGTGGAGCAGGGCGCCGGCGATGAGCACATCGTGGTTCATCTTCAATTCGCCCAGATAGACCTGATCAAAGGTCTCGGCGACCCGGATGCAGCAAAGCGTGACGCCACGCACATGCTGGGCAAAGTTGATCTTCACGGGCTTAAGCAGCGTGAAGGGCATGCGTTCGATGTCTTCGGGTTCCCAGCCGCCACGTTCAACGGCCAGGGCCCAGGTGCGCAGGACCTTGTCTTGAAGGTCCGTATCCTTAATCAAGTTCACTTCGGGGAAAATGGCTCGAATCTTCTCTAAGGTTCCCATCCGATTACCCTCCTGGCAGCGTCAAGAATGGTTCCGTCTCTCCATTCGATCATGGCGACTACTTCGTCATCGTAGACCGGTTTTCCGGCGGGTTTGGTCTGGCGTTCGGCCTCGGCTTTCATCTCTTCGAGGGTTCGGACGGGCAGTCCAGCGTGCAGGAAGCGGTCTTTCAGGTCCCCTCGCAGCGGGTTGACGGCGATGCCGCGCTCGGTGACGATGACATCCACCACTTCGCCCGGGGTGGTTACGGTCGTGACCTTATCCATGATTACCGGCAGACGCCCGCGCATGGAAGGCACTGTAATTACACACATTTTAGCTCCGGCAGCAACGTCTTGATGGCCTCCGATACCGTGAAGCACTTTGCCGTCGCTGTGGGAGTTGACGTTGACGTTGAAGTCCAGGTCCACCTCGGTAGCCCCAAGGAATCCAGCGTCCAACTTATAGGTCGTGCAGCCGGCCGTATCGAAGCTGGCATATTGGCCCACGTCAATGATCAAGTGGCCCGGGTCGGTTTGCAGCGACTGGATTGCGGCCAAATCAAAGGCCTGGGCGTCGAGCAATTTGCGGATGATGCCGGCTCGATGGAAATCCACCAGCACCTTGGTTACGCCCCCGATGGCGAAGTTGCCGACGATGCCATCTCTGGCCATCTGTTCGCCCATGAACTGAGTTGCGGCCAAACTGATGCCGCCCGCACCGCCTTGATAGCTGAATCCCTGGACGTAGTAGGGGGAGTGTTTGCAGCAGAGCATGGCCAACTGGGCGATGCGCAGTCTGGCCGGGGATTTGGTGATTTCCAGGGTTCCCGAGGCGATGGAGTTGGGGTCGCCCACTTCGTCGATAACACAAACGATATCGACGTTGCCCTGCTGAATCTCGAAGGGAGAAACGGGGTAGGGCGCCAGGTCATCGGTGATGACGATGGTCTTGCGGGCGTAGCGAGAGTCGACGGTAGCATAGGAGATGGTGCCGCAGGGGTGTTTGCCCCAGACGCCGGTGGCGTTGCCCATGTCGTCGGCTTGGGGGGCGGCGATGAAGGCTACGTCGATGGTGACGTCGCCAGCTTCGACGGCTCGCCAGCGGCCGCCGTGGCTTCGAAGCAAGGCTGGGGCCTTGAGTTTGCCGCCTTGGGAGACGAAGTCGCCGATGGGGCCGTTCATGGAGCCTTCGACCCGGGTGATGACGCCATTGCGGATATGTTCAACCAGCGGGGCGTGCACGGGGAACAGGGCGGTTGCAAAAAGCCTCAGGTCTTTGATGCCCATGCTGGCCACGGTATCCAGGACCAGATTCACGACCTTGTCGCCGTCTCGGAAACAGTGGTGGAAGCTGATGGTCATGCCGTCGGCCAATTCGGCCTTCTGGATGGCTTCCTTAATAGAATGAACCACCTTAGAGACGCCAGGCACCGATGTCTTCTGGAACGGAGCGGCCTTTCTGCCGGTGTTGGGATGGGCCCAAGCCCCTTGGAATGGGGTCAATTTGCGTCCGAAGTGGGTTTCGGGGACGTCCCTACCGAGGATGTTTTTCATCGGCTACCCTCCAGGCGCATCATTTGTGCCAGCAAGAGGGTCTTTTTGGCCCTTTCCAGCACGGGTTTATCGATCATTTTGCTTCCCAGGGCCACGGCGCCTTTGCCTTGGGCCTCGGCTTCGGTAGCCACTTGGACCACCTTATGGGCGTAGGCGATTTCCTCGGGCGAGGGGGCAAACACGTCATGGATAATCTCGATCTGGCGAGGATTGATGACGCCTTTGCCATCGAAACCCAAGTCCTTGGCCAGCAGAGATTCCGTGCGCAGACCCGCCTCGTCATCGACGTCGGAATAGACGGTGTCCGATGCCTGGATGCCTGCGATGCGTGCGGCCTGGACCACCTGACAGCGAGGCAGCAGCAGGGCCTCGGGGATTCGGGCAGCACCGACGTCTCGGGTATAGTCTTCGGCCCCAAAACAGACTTGCAGCAAACGAGGGGAGGCCTGGGCGATCTCCAGGGCATTGTATACACCCTTGGCCGTCTCCAGAATCGGCACGATGCCGGTGCTGCCTGCAGCAAAGCCGTATCTGGCCTCGAGTTGATCCAGAATGGAGGCCAGCTTGTGAATGTCGTCGGCGGACTCGGCCTTGGGCAAACAGATGGCGTTGGGGCGAGCGGCCATGACTTCGGGCAGGTCTTCCAGTCCGAAGGTGTCCAGCGGGTTGATGCGGACCCAGACCTCGTCGAAGGCGACGCAGGCCAGCAGGTGTTTGACCAGGATGCGGGCCGAGTACTTTTCGGACGGAGCCACGCTATCTTCCAGGTCCAACAGCACGGCATCGGCGCCATGCAGTTCCACCCCCACTTGCAGTCTGGGATTGCTGCCTGGCACGTAGAGCCGGGTTCGGCGCATCCGGTCACGGGCCAATCCCGTGGTGGTAATAGGTGACGGCCGAAGAATTGGTGTTTGGGGGCGAAGCTGCCTGACTGCGGCTTCGATTCGCGCCGCAAGCACGTAGTTCAACGAGCCTTCGTCGGCCACTTCCAGAGCAATTTCAGTGACTTGCAGCGCAGCCAGAGTCTCCTGGACAACAGT
>CAYTWV010000091.1:4971-11697 GCA_964442235.1 uncultured Myxococcales bacterium
CTTTCCCAACAAGGGGGGCGTCCTTTGTTTTGACCTGTATGGAGAGTTCCGGGGACTGGGTCACCGTGACGATGCAGTCGGCTTTTGTGCCGGTGCCGACCTTGAACGCATCTACCATGGCGTTCCTCCTGATTTTCAAGTTCGGTGATTAGAGCCACGGCCTCAATGGGAGTCAAGGGGAATAGGGAATTAGTTGGGGGGTGAAGCGTCGCTTTTACCCCGCCATCAGGATCGTGATAACTCCGGCGATGCCCGAGACGATGCCCACGGCCTTGGGCAGGGTGAGGGGCTCTTTCAGGAAGAAGTAGGCCAGGATGAAGATGATCAGATTGCTGTTCTGGTTCAGGGCAGCGGCGATGCTGGCATCGGCGAATTTCATGCCGGCAATCCAGAGCATCATGGCCAGATAGCCGCCCACAAGGGCGCCGCCCACGGCGAATTTCTGGCCGGGGCCTTTGCCCAGCGAGCCGATGACGGCGCGTCGTTTGGGGTGCAGGGCCAGCATCAGGCACAACATCAGGAAGCCGCCAATCATGCGGACTTCCGACACCCAGACGACGGGGTAGCCCTCTACTTGGGGTTTTACCAGGACGATACCGTAGGCCATGCCGAACATGGCCAGAACACCGTAGGTAATGCCAAGCGCCAATCGTTTGGGGGGCAGGCGTTTGGCTTGGGCCTCGGGGGTCGCTGCCTTGCCGCTGCCCAAGTAGCTGGAGACAAAGATGCCGGCCACGATGAGCGAAATCCCGATGCCCTGCCAGAGGTTCAGGGTATCGCCAAGCATGAGCATGGAACAGGCGACCACAAAGGGCACATAGAGGCAATCCACGATGGCCGTGAGCCCGGCACCCAGGATGTTCAGTGTCGAAAAGAACAGGGTGTCGGCGATGGCAATGCCGATGGCGCCGCTAATCAGCAACAGAACGTAGTCCGACGTGGGGACGTTCTGGGGCACGCCCCCTTCCAGGATGTACATGGTGGGGATGAACAGGACGATGGCGACGGCATTCTTGAACATGTTCAGCGCAATGGGGTGAACACTTTCGCCGCTCTTCTTAAAGAGGATCACGGCGAAGGCCCAGATCAGCGCAACAAAGAGTGAAAGCAACTCGCCCATGGGTACCGACCAAAACGCCAAAGGGTGTCCCCCTGCGGGACGCGGCGCTTATGGCAGAAGGTGACACGGATTGCAACGGAAAGCAGCCATATCGTCCCCCCCATTTTCGGGGGGGACAGGCCCAAGCCGCAGGCGAGGGCCAGGGGGGGCAGGTCGGACCCTGCTTCCTCCTTCGCCAAGGCTTCGGAGGACAGGTCGCCGAGGCTACGCATGGCAAGCAGGTCGGACGACGGCGCGTTGCGGTAATGGTGACGGCAGCCCATGCGAGTATAGGCTCGCTGTCGCTCGCCAAACTCGCACGGGCCCGCCCCCGCGCAACGTCGCACTGGCGGTGCGACGTTACGCGCCCCCCAAGCGGAGCTTGGGGGGCTAGAAGAGGATGGTGAAATCGGCGGTATAGGCCATGTAGTATTCGCAGGGCTCTGGGACTAGCGAGAAACCACTCTGTGCGGCCGAAAAAGCCAGGGTGCCCGACGTGGTGCTTACCAGAAGGATATCACCGACGGCCCACCGCTCGAGCCCGTTTTGCCAGTTGCAGGGAAGCTCCCAGATCTCCATGGTGATGACGTCGCCTATTCCTGCATTTTCGGGCAGCTTGATGGGCATGAAAGAGCCGGGCTGAGTGTCGTTGGCGCCAAAGAACTGGACTCCGTTGAGTTTCAGCACCAGGTCGTCGTCGACCAGGAACATCACGTTCCAGGTAGCGGCCAAATCTGCGGCCAACTTGTAGGGCCCACTGCCCAGGGGCCCCACCTTGACCGTGGTTGAAGCCTTATCCAGCAGGTACTTGTTGCCATCCTCTTCTTTGTATATTTCCACCTGAATTGTGTCCGTTCCGACCACATCTGGGTTCGCGTAATAGGTGATGGTGCCGGAATTGTCCCAGAAGTCGTTGGTGACGTTGGGGACCAGCCCGACGACGTAGCCGAAGTTGCCCGTACAGGTCCAGTGGTAGCTTAGCTGCCCCGCCTCGGGCATGGGGTCTATGTGGGCTGTGAACCAGTTGGTTGTCCCTGGTGCCACTTTGGGTTCGAACGGAGTGATGGAGCCGACGAAGGTATCGGTGATCTCCAGTTGGGCGGTGGCTGTTCCCAGCGATTTCTGCTCGCCATCTTCGTCGACGAAGATTTCTACCTGAACGGTTTCCTGGCCCTTGGTTCCCACGTCGGCGATGTACCAAACCCAGTCCTCTTTACTGGCCAAGTAGGTCGTGTAGTCGGAAAACTCGGTATTGAAGATGTGGCCATGCAGCCCCGAGGTGGAAAAATGGTAGGTCACCTTTTCGGCGGGGAACTCTCCGTCAAGAATGTGGGCCTTAAAGACCTCGAACTTCTGCATTTGCACTTCTGCGACGGCCGGCTCGATGGAGACCTTGGAGGCGGTGGCCTGGATGTCAAAGATGCAGGCCTGCTCGGAGGCCAGCAGGTCCGCACCCTGCACCCATGTGTCAAACGAAGTCAAAATGAAATCGCCATAGGCCAGGAACTCGCCCAGGCCCTCTTTGAAGCCTTCGGCCGCGTCGGGGGCCGAGGTGAGGCCGGCCTTGGCACCAAGAAACCCCACCAGCTTGATGACGTTGTTGCGGAACGTGCCAGAGAGAGTAATGGTCTTTACGGCCTCTTCCACGGCCCCTTTTGTATCCCCAGCCTCGGCTTTGGCTGCGATGCCCCAGGCCTTGTTTGTACCAAGGGAGATCAGGTCCTTCAGGGTTCCAGTAAACCCCTTTTTGTCGAAGAATCCATCAATGTCATTTTTGTTCAGGGGAAGTGCTCCATTTATGACTATGGGGATAAGGAAGTCAGCGAAGATGGTTGTAAACACCATGAAGCCCTGCTTGTTGGCCTGGTCCGGGGTCAGTTTTGTAAGGTCGCCAGAACTGTATCCGGCCCCCACCGCCGTGATGCGGTACTGAGTGGATTGGGCGTCGTCGGGGAAGAGGCCCAATTCGAAGGGGGGCAGGGATTTGGGGGCGTAGGCCACCTTTCCCTGGTAAACATCCAGATAGGAGCCAAGCAGCGTGGTGGTGGCCCCGGGAAGCGGCCCGGCCCCATCAAAGAGGGTCGATTGGGCCGACACCGTGGCCCCCGCTGCGTCCACGTAGGAGAGTCGCTCTACCCAGAACCATGTCTTGCGCCGGTGTTCATTGATAATGGTGACGGTGTTGACCCCGGTTGACGTGTCCAGCGTGATGCCGCTGCGGACCGGTCCCGGATCGATGTATAGGATCTTCGGGATGAACTTCGCCTGCGTGTCGGCCAGGGCCGCTTCGACAAAAAGCCCCAACTGGGTACGAACGGCCTGATCTTGAGTGCCCATGGTGCCCGATTGGACCAGCGCCTGGGCCACGCTCTGTTCCAGCGGGTCCAATTCATCGGCGACCCACAAAAGCTCGACCAGTTGAGCGTTGAGCGGAGGAGGAAGCAGGTATCCGCCCAAGGCGAAATAGGCCAGGGCAGCGGCGGTGGAGCGGGTGTTCAGTTGCAGGTGGGGCGTGCCAAAGAATCCGACCAGGACCAGGTGCTGCTGGCTGTCCATAACAAAGGCCAACTGCATATCTCCAACATATACCTCGATTTCGAACTGTCCTGCCTGGTCGGGGGTGACATTGGCCAGGTGGTTTACAACCTGGAGCGAATCCGGGGAGAGAGACGTCCCAGGCGGCAGTTCCACGGTACCTTGAAGCGTGTGCGTCTCCAGGTACTGCAAGATCTCATGTTCGCCAATTTCGAACTGGATATCCTCGATGGTGTCTTCGGGAGGCTGAATCAAGTCAGCATCCGCAATGTCCGTGAACTGGTCCAGCGAAAGATCCTCCGCCTGGTCTGGCGGTGTAGTCTGGTCTTGGCCCGACGCATCGGAAAGGGCGTCGCTCTGGCTATCGGGAGCGAGGGCGTCCACGACCTGATCCGCTTCCTGATTTGGGGAACTTGGGTTCGTTGAACACGCCACAACCATGGCGACGGCGACCCATGCTGCCCTGAACGGGCGGGCGAACTGCATCATGTGAACCTCCCCACTTGCATTTTTTGGAGCTGTGGCTTCTGGTGGCAGATGGTAAGGGAGGATAACAAAACGAGAGTTCCTTTCAAGAGCCGCTTGCCACAAATTTCGGGTTCAGGAGTCTGTCTTGCATCGTCGGTCTATCTGTGAATTCGCTCTGGACGCCAGAGGAATTTGGTGTTTTTCCCCTTCGCCCCGAGGGGCAAGGCGGGTATGATGGGCAGGAATTTCGGAGGTGGCGCATGGCCAGATTGGATCCCCATTCGTTTGCAGATTTGGAACAAGGACAAGTGAAGGAGTTGGTTTGGAGGGCGAAGGTGCTGTTTGCAGAACAGCGTCTGGAGTCGGAGGCGACCTTGTTGCTGGATCGGGAGGAGTCTGGGCCTCTGGATTTGGATAGTCGAGGGCTGCTGATTCACTCGGTGGTGGATGGGGCCGGCCGGGAACTGGCGTTTGAGATTGGGGCCACGGAAGGATTCATGGGCGAGCGGTTGCGGGTGCAGCGCTCTCATCCGACGCAGGTGGTCACACTGCGATACGCGACGGGGCCCGGGGCCTCGGCGTTGCAGTGGTTGGAGCCTTCGAATACGGCCGGTGGGGTGCATCCCTACATGTTTTCGCAGTGTCAGGCGATTCATGCCCGTTCCATCGTGCCGCTTCAGGACACGCCCAAGGCGCGGTTCACGTTCAGTGCGGAAATCACGGTTCCCGAACCGCTGGTCGTGGTGATGGCAGCGGCACCGGGGCAGTCCACCAAGGGGGATGGCGGTTGGCGGACCTTTGGGTTCCACATGCCCCAGGCGATTCCGTCGTATCTGCTGGCGCTGGCCGTAGGCGATATCGTGTGGCTGGACTTGGGGCCCAGGACGCGGGTATATGCCGAGCCGGCCATGCTTGAGGCGTCGGCCTTCGAGTTCTCGGATGCCGAAGCGATGTTGCATGCAGCGGAAGACCTATTTGGACCGTATCGATGGGAACGATTCGATTTTTTGGTTATGCCTCCCGCATTCCCGTACGGCGGAATGGAGAATCCCCGGCTGACCTTCCTGACACCGACGCTGTTGGCGGGCGACAAGTCCATGGTCAATGTTTTGGCCCATGAACTGGCCCACTCCTGGACCGGCAATCTGGTCACTAACGCAACCATGAACGACTTCTGGCTGAACGAGGGCTTCACCGTTTGGGCCGAGCGCCGGATCCTGGAGAGGTTGGAGGGGGCCGAGTTTGCCGCACTTCACTCGAATCTGGGCTGGAATGGTCTGCAAGGCGCCCTTCAGCAGTTCGGCGAGGGGTCAGTATGGAGTTGGCTGCATACCAATATGGCCGGAGTGGATCCTGACGAAGTCTACTCGCTGGTGCCTTACGAGAAGGGGTACCTTTTTGTGCTTCTGATGGAGCGTCTGGTGGGGCGCCAGCGCTTCGATACGTTCATCAAGGCCTACATCGATCACTTCAAGTTCCAGAGCATAACTACTCAGGAATTCGTGGAATTTCTGGAACAACAGATGCCGGGATTGCTGGAGCAGGCACAGGGGGAACTGTGGCTTCATGGCCCGGGCATTCCGGCCAATGCACCGAAGTCCGAGTCCACCCGAGTGGCCACGGTGACGGAGGCGCTGGCGGCTTACAAACAGTCGGGACAATTGCCTTTGGCGCAGTCGAAGGGGTGGAAATCCGAGGAGTGGGTGTTGTTCCTGCAAGGCCTGGAGCGACCCCTGTCCGTGGATGCTTGCGGCAAACTGGATGGTGCGTTTGCGTTCACAACAAACGGCAATTCCGAGATCCTTTGCCACTGGCTGGTCATCGCTGCGGCGTCGGGGTTCCAGCCCGCACTGCCGGCCATGGAGGCCTTTTTGAAGAGGGTGGGCCGTGGCAAGTATCTGAAGCCGCTTTACAAAGCACTGATGGGCAATCCCGAGACCGCTGCCTTTGGTCGACGTGTGTTCAACGAGGCCAAGTCGGGATACCACCCGATTATGCGGGACGGGCTTGGCGGACTGATGGGCTAGGACCCTCGCTTTTGGGCAGCGGATGGGCCGGAGGTTGAGATGCGGAAACAGGTCTTGTGGATTCTGGGCGCGCTGTGGCTGTTCGCTGCGGGTTCTTGGGCGCATGTTGGGAGTGCCCGGGCACAGGAGTGTGATGCGGGCACCTGGAGTGTGACGGACCTTGGGCCCATCCAAAAAGGTGTGGGAACGGGGCCTGGCGCCAAGGGGGAAGTGGTTGTCTCTGCGGATGGGGAAGCCTGGGCTCAGGTGGTGCAAACTCGCAAGAGTCCGTCGTCCTTCGATTTCTATCTGAATGGCACCAAGAAGGGGTCTTACGAGCAGGTTTTGCCCGGGACCCTTCGGTTTGGTGCTGATGCCTCGCATTGGAGCCTGGTGGTTGGGGCCGGGGTCATGATGAAAGCCGTGATTTCTGGCCGAGAGTCCGAGCCGTACGAGGGCATCGGCGAGGCGGGGGTGGTGTTTAGCCCCAACGGCAAGCGGCATGCGTTTTCGGCTGGGATGGACGGGAAACAGGCCATGGTTGTGGACTGGGCTCCCGGCGCCCTGTTTGATGCGGTGACGCCCCCCATCTGGTCCGACGACGGCACTCATTTGGCC
>CAYTWV010000092.1:0-8233 GCA_964442235.1 uncultured Myxococcales bacterium
CACCGTAAGTGCCGCAGGGCCTGGCCGTTTGCTGGTTCTGGGACGCACCTTCCTGGACGACTTGATCCAAAAAGAAAGCGACCTGGCCGCCAAACTGCTATTCAACCTGGGGCGTTTGATGGCCGAGCGCATGACCCGCGGAAGATAGGCTTCACACACCAAGCAAAAATCAAAATCAGGGCCCACCACAAAGAGAAATGAGATTCGTTCAGGGGTGATGCCGAGCAGCCGCTGTTTCCGTTGGCCTGGCCGCCGGAACCAGGGACGGAGGGACCAGGGACGGAGGGTTCGCCGATTGGTACTGAATCGGCCACTTCCGTCGTCAAGTCCGTGAGCTTCCCTCCCAGGTCGTTCTGCTGGTCGGACCCATCGAAGTTGCCAGAGTCCGACTCTTCCAGATCGGTCTCGAGCACCTCTTTATCGGTCCCGTTTACATCCTCTGTTGCTGTATCCGGCTGAGCCACGACGTCGTCCTCTTCAGTGTCCAAATCGTCTTCCGGTTCCTGGCTGTCACACAGTTCCTGGCCATCGGAGGGATCGCAGAGAAATTCAAGAGCGTCTAGGGCCCTGACCAGCCCAAATCCCGAGTCGAAGTCCGGCCCCGACTCTCCCAAGTCATCGGAGGTGGAAAACAACGCATTCCGCAACTGTTCAGAGGTTGCCTCGGGGGCGGCGCCCCGCAACAGCGCCAGTGCGCCGGCTACCTGTGGCGCCGCTGCCGAGGTGCCGTCGATCCAGACCACAGAGTTGGCCATGATCCCTCCGGCTGTCAGGTCAGCCGTGCGCACGGCCACGCCCGGTGCGACCAATTGAGGTATCCACTGGTCATGGCACGGAGAGGGACCTCGGCTGGAGTCCAGGGCCAATTCTAGCTGCGAATTCACCGCTCCAACGGCCAGCACACCGGGTGTGTTCCCGGGACTGACGGTAGTCGCAGAGTCCGGTCCCGCATTGCCTACTGCAAACACTACGTCGATATCGGCAGCACGAAGGGCGGCCACATCGGCATCAAATTCGTGCAGACACTGGTTTACCTGCTCCGAAAAACCCCACGAACTGGTCACTACGTCCGGGGCGTCATCTGTGGCAGGATCGCCGTCGGGATCCAGCACCCACTGCAACGCCAGATGGACATGGGATAGGTCGGAATTTCCTTGATCGTCGAACACTCGAGCCGCAATCCAGCGAGCCTTGGGGGCTACGCCCACCGGGATTCCGGCAACTTCGCCTCCTACGGCCAAAGCCAGTGCCTGGGTGCCGTGGCCGTCCAGGTCATGGGGCGAATCGTACGTGCCGAAGGTGTCGTACCACCCATTGTCCTCTCGCCAATTGGCCTGAAGATTGGCTGCGAAGGGGTCCACCCCGGAATCCACGATGGCAATCAGTGCACCTTCCCCAACGTACCCAGCGGCCCAGGCCTCTTTGGCCTGGACAGCTTCCAGATGCCAGTCCGCTCCCTGGCCGGAATCCAACATGGCCGAGGCCCGACGAGGGCCGGGTGACAGCAGAAACCGCCGATCGAGGCTGACGGAAGCCACGTCTCGACGCAGATTCAACCTGGCTACGCTGGAAGCAGGAAGCCGTACGGCGATGCGCTGTGCGGCCCACAAAACCGTGGGGGTACCCCCTTGTTGGCGCATCCAGGCCAACAGTTCAGGCGAAAACTGGGCCGCCTGCTCTCGCAAGTGTCGCACCACGGCCATGCGCCGAGCCGAGCGCTCTTGGGGAAGAGCCCCCCAAGCTTGATTGGCTGAAACCGGCACCACCAGCAGCGAGACCCAATCGGACGACTCCGGAGACGACGCCCCATCCGCTGCCCGCGCCGAAGCGGCATTCAAAGCCATCCCAACTGTTAGTAGAAGGGTGGCCATGACCCTCCCGGCGTGCGGGGTGGCGTTCATTGGACCACCACCATGTCCTGGAATCGGTCACCCAAAACCACACGCACGACCTGGCCGGATGCGATCCGTTGCCCAGGGTTCGCAAACAGCACAAACTGAAGCCTTCCCTCTTTGGGGGTTGAACCCGGCCGGATCTGCTGCCGAAGCGGGCCGATCTTGGGCGAGGCGGGCACCATCAGTTTCTCGCCGGTGGCCGGAATCTCCAGATAGGGAGGCGGCGCATGGGACAGCCATGATTCGGCCAGCCGGGAGTTCGTAATGCGGTACCTATAGTCCAACATGTATCCGCCCGCCGTGGGCCGAAGTGAGACCGTCTCGATGCCTGGGGCAGTCTGCGCAGGCGGTGGGCTTGATGATTCGCGCACCAAGGGCTGATTCAAAGCACCTTGCATCGCCGGAGCCTGGACTTGGGCGGCCGTGGTCGGGGTCAGGGACGGGGTCGGGGTCGGGGTCAGGGTCTCACGATCAGACTGACCCAAATAGGCGGTCGGGTCCGGGGCTGGTTCCAGGATTTCTTGCTCTTCTGACTGGGGAATCTCTGAGGCACACCCCCACGCCACAGAGGCTTGCATAACCGGAATCCATACTCGTAATGAAAACGCCATTGGGAACCAAGTGGCTATTCGCTTGAAATGATTCATGTTTTACCTCAATGGACGCTCAGTGGGCCCGGCGGCCTCCGGCTCCCCAGGAGGGGAGTCCGAAGGCGTTGACCGAGCCCTACAAGATCTAGCGGTCAGGCCTCAGCACGGGTTTTGTGCTGGGGACAATCCGCACCGCTTTGGGTTGGAAGACCCGTTTGTTCGCCGGGGCAAGCCCCCGGTAACCCCGTTTGGTCATGGTCGGCGAACGTTTGACGGGCACAGGGGCCGCTGCCGAAAATTTGGCAAGCATTCCTCCATCGGCCAGGGGGCCGGTAGTCAGGAAGAACCGCCTGTCAAACACCGCAAAGCTGCCCTGAGGAACGCCTGTCACAATGGCGTCCAGGGTCTTGCCCGCAGGCAGATAGGCCGCCAGGTGATCCCTGGAATAGGGATACAGGAAGCCATCTTCGGCAACCAGCCGCATGCTCAGGTCCTTGAACATCGGGACGTGTGATTGCAGGCCGGCGTTCAAGAACCGAACCAGCAGTGTTTGACCCGCAAACAAGGGTTGCGCCAGGATGGGCTGAGCCAGAGGGAAAGGTTCCCCATTGATCAGGAAATAGCGTGCCCTGTAATCGATGGTGCTGGTCAGACCCAGCCCTGGGCCGTAGTCCTCGTCGGCGATGGCCTGGTGCAGCAGTGGATCGACCTCGCTGTATACTAGCACCGCTTCATTGTCGATGCTGCTATTCACCGTGGCGCTGGGGGCATAGGCCTGCGTCGCCGAGTAGGACCCCACGACGCCGCCAATCAGCCCCATCTGGACCTGAACTGCCGGGTGAGAGCCACTCTGGTACAGGAATGTCCCCGGGCGGGCGACCCACGAATAGGTTGTGGTGTCTCCCGGGGCCGCTTCGTTCACAAATGACACCACTCGCCCATCGGGCGCCCGAACCGGCGCCGTCGAGGTCTGCAGGCCCGGAATCACCAGCGAAACGGGCACCGAGAGGTCGTTGCGCACCGTGATCGTAAGCACCGAATCGCCGGGATCGACCCGAATCAACGGGCCAGGCGACGTGGGTGACCCCACAACAGAGAAATCGGAATTCGCCTCTGCAAAGCCCCACATGAGGATCGAAGCCCCATCGGGAAACACCTTCACAAAGGGCTGCGCTGCCAGAAATACGTCCTTAGCCTGGGCAGCGGCGGACCCAAACAGAGTCGCCACGGCCAACAGAAGCTGAATGTCTCGTCTCATGGTCTTCACCTCCTTCCGTCACATGGCCGGCATGGGAACGCCCCGAGGCACCACCACCAGCATGGTCATCATCCCTCCCGGGAAGATGTCGTAGTTGACGATCTCTTTCTCGTTGTGCGAGTGCCACATGTAGACAAACCCCGATGTGGGGTTCATGCCGCCTTCGCCGATGGGAAGAGAACTGGCGGCCCCCAGGAAGGGACTGCCCGAATACCAACCTCCAAAGGTCAGAGCCTGCTGGCCAGGAAGATCGACGGGCAGGGGTTTGCCGTGATCGGCGCAATACTCCCAGGAGGCATCGTCAAACCCGTTGCTGTCCAGATCCACACAGTCGTGCTCGAAACCCGGACCCGACCCGTGTGCGTCCCATCCCAGCTTCTCGCCCGTCCACTGAAATACGGCGTCTACGGTCCCGCCGGGAATCGAGGGTATCGTGAACTCCTCCACCGACAGGTCCGCCCCGGCTCCAGGACCGCTCTCCAGAAGGAATCCGTCCCTGGCAATGACCCTGGAATGGTTTCCGTGCGTGTGGAACGGATGTACATCCCGACCGCCTGACAACACCCGTAGCAGTACCTTCTCGCCGGGGTACATCATGGGCATCGAGGCGTAGGGTTGAGTGGGCAACCATCCTGCCATATCCGGTGCCATGGTGTCCGGCGCTGCCCGGCCGTTGATGAACCACAACATGGGAGAATAGTCAGAAAGGAGGTCCGGCGACGTCACGCTGCCCACACCGTTGAACAGGACCCAGTCATGAATTCGAGGGTCCATTTCGGTCAGCAGAAACAGAAACTCTCGGTCGAATTCCGAATCCTGGTGGTGATAGGCCCTGGGTGCCGAAGCGTTGTAACCTGCAGGGCGCACAATTAGCGCACCAACCAAACCCATCTCCACTTGAAGGTCGGGCTGCGTGCCGCTGAAGTACAAGAACGTTCCCGGATGGTCCGCAATGAACGTATAGACCACGGCTCCGGTCAGCGCAGGGGCTTCCCGGGTCAAGATCCCATCGACTCCGCCCTGGGGAGTTACCTTGAACCCCGGGAAGAGCAGCGACACGGGCACCTGAAGCTCATTGTGGAGTTCTACAGTGATCAGGTCTCCTTGATTCACAATCAACGTCGGCGCCGGATACTGAGGCTCCAACTCGGCCATGCCAGGCATCCCCCCGTGGTCGTGCCCGTGGGCCAGGCCCCAGAAGTAGACGCTGGAGCCGTCGCCGGCCGTAAGGAATCCATCTTTGGCCGTCAGGTGGAAATCGGTTCCTTCTTCCCCCATGATCATGGCGTCAGCCCCCGAAGGGACTCCCACCATCGCCCCCACAAGAAGGAGGGCCCTTATTGAATTCTTCTGAATGCTTCTCATGGCTGCCCCCTTACAAAGTTATCGTTATTTCCGTCATCATCCCGCCAAAATCTTCCTGATCGTTGCTAAGAAGATTTAAGTTGGACGAATACAGGAAATAGGTGCCTACCGGGACATCGGTCGTGTCCAGCAGGATGTCATAGGACTCGCCGCCCCCCAGACTGACCGATTGGGTCTGGTAATAGAGGCTCTTGCCCGTGGGCCCTCGCAACAGCGTGGCATCTTTGCCGATGATCAGCATGGGGATGCCCAGCAGTTCCAGGGTGTGTGTGCGGGTCACGTTCAAGTTGGAGAGGCGGATGAGGATCTTCTGCCCCTTCTTGGCTTTGACCAACGCCGGGATCTTCTGCGACTGCTTCCAGCCATTGTCCTCCAAGGCAGGAAGCGAACCCGCTTTGATGGTGTCGGGGTACCCTCGACCGTTGATCAACGGGTACTTGTCGTCCATGTAAGCGAAGGGCAAGGGCTGGACGTCGTCGCTGGCCTGGTGGAAGTCGGGGTCAAAGCCGCCCAACTGCAGGGCGAAATCGACATCGTACCGAGTCGACCCGTCCCCATCGTTGTATGCATACTTGTCGCCCAATTCCGAGTCATCCTCCCAGGGGAAAGCGCTCCAATCGGGGTTAAAATGGACATGGGAGCCAAGCACCGCCCCGTTGGGCAGGCGGTTTTGGGCGGGCCGGACGTAAAGCTGGCCCAGCATACCCATTTGCATGTGCTCAGTGGATTCCACGTGACAGTGGTACATGAAGGTGCCCGGCCTGACGATGTTGTAATAGTAAGTCAACGAGGCTCCCATGTTCACCGACGCAGAGGCATCGGGCATGCCGTCAAAGATGGCCGATGCGTTGGGGAATCCATGGAAGTGCACGCTGTGCGGGTCAAACAGGTCCGGACGGTGTTTCATGCCGACGTTGGTGAGGGTGAGATAGAACTCGTCACCCTCGTCTAGAATAATGGTGGGAGCCGGCGAGTTAGCGCCCATTTCTCCGTGCATCATGGCCATGTCAGCCGTGTGGCCCGTAAGGTCCCCGAACCCGAACATGTACAGCACCCGCCCATCAGCCATCCGAACATAACCGTCCCCACCACCCAAGTGTTTGCACTTGAGCTGCGGATGGGCCGGATCGAGGACGTCGGGAATGGCGTCTCCGTTCACGTCACCAGGGCATTGGATCAAGATCTGGGCCCAAGCGGAGCCCCCGCCCAGGAGCACAGCCAGCGACAGCATCGCCGGAAGCAGCCTCCTGAAATATCCCGTATGGGTAAAGGTTCTCATGGTCATCCCTCCCTTAGTCCACCTGGAAATAGACATTGTTGAGCAAAGCCCCGGTACTCGAGACAATGGTCAACGCCGCTGCCAGATTGGGGTTGATGGTGGTGTTGCGCGCACGAAGCACCCACAGTCCATCGTCTTGCACCGTGGCCGTACCGATCAACGTGCCGGAGGCCTGGGTGCCCAGATAGACGCTGACCGTAGAGCCGGGCACTGCGCTCTTGCCTCGGACCACCCACGTGAAGGTGGTAGGCGAGGGTTTGCTGACCTTGGCCGAGGTGACAATCAACTCCCGATACAGGGTCACCGTGGTCAGCGCACTGCGCAGAATCCCATCAGAGGCCTTGTAGGTGAAGCTGTCAGTGCCCACGAACGAGGCCTTGGGCAAATAGAGAATCTGCCCGTTGGACATCAGCAACACGGTACCCTTGGTGGTGTTGGACTGCTTGATGGCAAACAAAGTGTTCCCGTCAATGTCCGAGTCATTCCCCAAAACACCGGGGGCAGGGACGAAGAACAGGCCCATGGTCGCCAGAGCGAAAAAGTCCGCCACGCCCACAGGGGCAGTGTTGGCCGGCAGCACCGTGATGGAGAAACTCTGTGTGTCGATCAGACCACCCAGGTCCGTCACTCGAACGGTCACCGCCCTTACGCCGACTTGGCCAGCGCCGGGAGTCCATGTCACCAGTCCGCTGGAGGCGTTGATCGCCATTCCGGCAGGGGCGACATCCAGGCTGAAGACCAACACGTCGTTGACATCGGGGTCAATGGCAGCAACGTCGTAAGTGTACGATGTGCCGACTTTAGCTCCAAGAATGGGCGAAGAGACAATTTCAGGCGGCTTCTTGGAGATCAGTACCGAGTCCGTTTCGTCGGCGCCCACATCCACGGGTGTTGCCAGGAACGGACGGCTTTCCCCGTCGATGTCCCATGCCAAGGCCGGAATGGAAGCCAACCACGAACCGGATCCGGCGTTCACTGCCGAGGAGGCCGGCCCCACGTGATAGTCACCGCCAGGAGTCAGCGGGTTGAACCAGATGTTGATCCAGTTTCCACCCTCATCCAGTGCCGGAGCGGTGATGATCTGGCCTTCACGGTCAGCCGCAAGGGCCCACGACGGGTCATTGCCGTTGAAGTAGCCGTCCACAAACATCGGATCGTCAGTGGAGTTGGTGGGGTCTCCCTGGTTGGTGTCCGTCATCACGCAGTACGATGCAGGCAGGGCGGTCCCCGCCGGCAATCCCAGAACTCCCAGATCCCAATAGACCGGCTGTTCACCCAGCAGCAAGTTGGGCAGCAATCCACCATTCCCACTGTTGGAGGTCAAGTCGTAGTAGAAGCTGCGGTTCTTCCAGAGGATGTCGTTCTCGAGGACGGGCACAGAGAATCCCGGGTCCGACGTGTCGCCGATGTCCGTCAGCATCGCCACAAGTTGCGTGCTGTGCAGGAACGAAGCGATGCCTGCCGGGTGTTTCTCGGAGAGCCCCACATTGCCCGTGGTAAACGCTTGGGCCGATGTGGCCGTAGAGTCATTATGGGCAATGGTGTTGTTCACGATTCGAACCCGGATGGCGTCCTGAATAGAAATGCCACCACCGGCTCGAGCCGAGACATTGTTCACGATGAAGTTGTCCACGATGTCTACGGTCCAGGCACCCTCCAGATCCTCATCCAACTCCAGACCGTTGATGTGGGCCAGCCGGATACCGCCGCCGTCGCCCGCTTCGGCCAGATTCCCCTGAATCAGGTTGCCAGCAATCAGCACAGAACCGCTGCCCGACGTAACCTCCATGCCTTCAAGGTCGTGGAGGCCTTCTTCACTGAAGGACCGCACGATGAACTGGACCTT
>CAYTWV010000092.1:8243-11682 GCA_964442235.1 uncultured Myxococcales bacterium
CGAGGAGTCATAAACCATCTGGTGGAATGACTGGTTGAACAGAATACGGTTGCGCTGGATGCGGCCTCCGTCACTGAGGCCATAGTGGCCAATGCCCGCACCGGAGCCTGTGGTGAAGTTGCCGCACACCAAGTTGTCTGCCACCAGGTATTCGTCGGAGCCGTTGTAGAGCGAAATGCCGCCCCCGGCGCCTGAATCCCCAATACCGGCACCTCCATCGATGGCACCGTTGAAGATCACCTGGTTGTGCTGAATCGTGACAAAGTCGTTGTCCGCATCGATTCCCTGGCCACCAAAAGCCAGCGCCGAAATGGGATGTCCGACCCGAATGCCGCCACTGTAAACACCCTGGTTGCTCATGACCCGGTTGTTAGAAACCTGCATATGCGCCGCTCGGCCATTCAGCACGATACCGCCGCCAATGCTGGCTCCGGTGACCGTGAAGCCGTCGATGCGCGCCGAATTCGCGGCGGTAAACTGCCCAGGTGCGGCCAGAACAAGAATGCCCGCCCCCTGCTCTGTCGAGAACAGGCCGCCCTCGGGCAAAATGGGACCCCCTGCGTCCTGGCCCGGAAGCATCAGCGCAGGGTTGGCCGCCACCAAATCCTTGATCTTCTGATTCCACTCAAACAGGGATTCGGTGGGAACCGACAGGGCGTTGATGATGGTGCTTTGGGCCCCGGAGCCTTGCAGGCGTACCTTTCTGTGCAGGATGACGTGCTCCTGGTACATCCCGGGGGCGACCAGAATCAGCGCTCCCTCGTGGGCACCATCAATGGCACCTTGGATGGTCGCCACGTCCTGAGGAACCCTGATTACCTGGCTTTGCGGGCCCACGGTCAACGTGATGCCGACTTGAGTCTCCCGTCCATTGTCTCCTCTCACCACGGTCAATTGCCCCGTGGGCAGCGTCATGGGCACCACGGCCACAATTTCCGCTGCCGTCCACGACACAATAGAGAGATCTACATCGCCCAACCTGACCGCACCCAGGGCGTCCCCGAAACTCATGTCTCGGTCGATGGTCGGCGGCACACCCACCGCAGACGAGGAGAAGAACGGATTGCGAACCGTCACGATCCCCTCGGACTTAATGGTGATCAAACCCCCTCCCGAAGGAGAGTCGACCCAGGGTCCCACGCCACTGCCGTTGACTTCATGAATGACCGGGTCTCCGCTTTGGAACTCGCAATCCACCGGGAACTCATCCTTGCCCGCAAAAGCGGACGTCGGAAGCAGTGGCGTGTCCAGATAAGTGGTTGTGCCCGTCATGAACTGCATGGTGTAGCAGTGGTGGCCGTAGTCCCTGCGATACAGGGGATCAATGATGAACTGGCCCTGGGCCAAAGGGTTCTCCACGGGTCCCGAGTCGTTGATGCAAACCATGTACATGGCTGCGCCCACGCCGCTGGGCGAACCGATGTTGGCCGAGTAGTTGGCCGGCACCAGGCCGTTGTAGTACCCGTACTTGTCCGTGTAGACCCGGTTGACTTCTTTGCCCGACCAGTCTCGCAACGAAACCGGCACAAACGGTGCTCCCGTCTTTTCGCCGTAGTTGAAGCTGACCGGCACAAACTCCGCCGCCAGGTCGTTCAACACCATGCCCGTGAAGTGGGCAGCGATGGGCACTTGCGTAAACAGGAAGAAGTCCGCCGCAGCGTTTCGCCCCTCGTTGACCGCAACCTGACGTCGGTCGCAAAGCGCCCGTGAGGTGCCGGCATAGGGCGCCTCGACCAGTTCCGAAGCGTCGATCCCTGCAAGAGGAACCCCGTCGGCATCGGTCTGTGCGCTGATATAATCGGGTACGACGTGCAGATCACCCACACACCGGTTGGCCAGGGCCATCGGCGAGATCTTGAACGACTCACCCATGTCCACGTTTTTGTCCTCTTCTTTGACCAGATCGTAGCCGGGCGGGGGAACCGCTTCGACGACATAGACCCCCTGGGCCAAATCCATGAAGGCATAGCCGCCGTCAAACACGGCCGGCCGCACCTGATTGTATACGGCCATGCCGTCGAAACAGGCACCGCCCAGATAGAACGGAGCCGAGGGATCGCCGGGGCAGTCCTGCGGAAGGTTGTCGTCCCAACTGTCCGTCGTAACGAACTGTAACGCATCCCCAAGTTGGAACGGACAGGGTTCGGCTTCGGGGCACGATCCCGCCCGCTTCACATCCTCGGGACCCATGGCCTGGCCATCCGCCCACCCGAAGGGGGCGTTGTCCACGTCAGCCAGGGTCACCTGGTCATCACCGTCCAGGTCGTCGATGACCCCATCGTTGTTCTGGTCCTGGTACAGGTTCACCACAACCCTGGGAATGCCTGGTTCCCACGGCTCGCCGGCGGCAAATCGGGGGTCGTTTTCGGCTCGAGTCGTAGCGTAGAAGACCACACCCGAAATGCCCCCGTTCTGGTCGGCCCCATAGGCCGATTTGCCCCAATAGAGCACGTTGGTCGATCCCAGGAATCCCTGGAATCCCTCCAACAGCACCGCCCCAAGCTCGGTTCGATAGGGAGCGCCCCCGTTTTCAGGTTGAGCCTGGGGGGATAGCCGGTCCAAGGATGGCCAGTTGAATCCATGGTCCGGAAGCACCACTCCACCTTCATCCACCACCACGGTCACGCCCGTGGCTTTGAATCGGGTGTAGTCCACCTCCGCGACCAGCCAGTTGAAGAACGGAAAAACCTGCTCCATGGGTGACCACCCGAACACATCCGTGGGCATCGAATCGTAAATGGTGCCGTCTCGGAAGCGGATGTTGATGTTCTGGTCAGACAGCCCTACTTCGCCCGGGTCGGGGAAGCCGTTTTCATTAACGTCATGGAAGACATGGTTGAAGAGCTGAGAGAACCACAGGGGCACCTGCACGTCTCCCAGCGCAACCTCTGTCTCGCCCGCATTCACCTGCACCGAACGGAAGGCGATAACAATTCCCATATACTGGTCAAAAACAACAAGTTGATAAAGTCCAGGAGGTACGTTCGAGATCGAAAAATCCCCCTCGTCGCTCTGGGCGGGTCGAACGTACACACATTTGTTATTCGAATCGTTCAGGCCGACCCATACATTGGCAAGGCCTGCACCGCCCGCCGAGGCCCCAAGATTGGGAAGCCTGGCGATGTTGAAGTTCACGGCGCGTCCGGTGATTGTTGCCCCACCTGTCAACGCCGCCGCATCTTCGGTCTCTTTGACAAAACCCACGGCGATGTGGGGTCCGGGAAGGCCGAATTCCACGAAGGCCGGAGGCTCGGCCGCCTTGACCCACGCATCATTAATCAAGCTTCCCTCGATGGTCGTGGTCTGTTGCCACGGCTGACCAAACGGCGGGATGATCAAGACGCCATATTTGCCCGGGGGCAGATTCTTGACCACGGCCCGGCCGCTGGCGTCCGTCTTTACGGTGCCTTCGGCCATAACGAGGACGTTTCCATCGGCG
>CAYTWV010000093.1:0-11670 GCA_964442235.1 uncultured Myxococcales bacterium
GGCAGTGTGGGCGGGACGACCTTGGGGTCCTGGCTCTTGAGGTCGTCGCACCGATTATAGATCTGATAAGAGGTCTGGCCGTTGGATACCAGAATTCGGGCCGCTCGAAGCTGCGTCTCGGGATTCTTGTCGGTGTCGGCCAGTTTGGAGAGTGCATCCAGAACCACGGGCTCTTTGCGATCTTTCAGCAGCTCGATAACCCGGTGCTGCACGATCACGTCGGGGTCGGTCAGCAGCGGAATCAGGTGTTTTTCGGACTGGGCCACGGTCATCAGCGGGAAGGCCTTCAGGACCTGCAGCTTGACGTAGGAGTCTTTGCTGGCCAGCAGCGCAAGGATCTTGCCGTACAGACCGGGGTCTTTGGCGGCCATCTTGGTGTTAAAGGTGGTGCTTTCCACATAGTCAGAATCGCCCATGCGAATCAGGGCATGCTGGAACTGGGCCGGAGGCAGGGCTTCCCACAGCGGCACGGTGGGCAGGAAGAAGGGGTAACGCAGGTCGGTGTCGGAGTACTTCTTCTTCTCCGGCCCAACAAACATTCGGGTGATGCCCACGTTGGTCAACGACAGGTAAATCTCGCCGGCGATGATCTCGTGGAAGCGGGTCGTGTCCGGATCCAGAATCAAAAAGGCCTCATACTGGCCATCCTGAGCCACTTTCACGATCAGGTACGTTTCGCCGTACACGGAAGCCCTGGGCCCGTGAAGCTTCTCGAACAGCACGCCCACTTTGCGTTCCACCGACTTCTCGGTAGGGCCGTCAAACGAGAACGGAACATAGAAGATCCGCTGTTCGCCCTGAAACTCCATCTGATCGGCAGAGAAGGCAAAATAGCGTTCGGCAAGCGCCGGAACGGGCAGCAGGCAAGCCATAACCAGGATCGTCGTAAGAATTCGCTTCATTACACACCTCTCCGAAAGCAGTCCCCGGAAGCTGGGTCACTCTAGCTTCCACGCGTCAAATGTCAACCCGCTTGCGCGTGTGATAGTCCGCATTCAATTCTTCCGTTTGAGTGCTCGAAAGCCCCAACCGACGCGCTCCGGTGAGTGGCATCCCCCGTTCGCAGGACGGGGGACGGGAGGGGGTGGGCCCGTGCGAGTCTTTTAGCGAGCGATAGTGAGCTGAAACTCGCATGGGCTGCTGTCACCCCTGCCGTTGCTCCCCGGCAGCGGATCCCCACCTCCCCACGCGCCTCACTCCTTGAAGGCGGCGCCCCTTCGTGATACAAACCAACGCCACCGGACCGGCGACATCGGGGCTTTTGGGTGGCCCGGGAGTGGCGAATCGAACATCCGGCATGTGTGTTGGAGAAGATCATGTGGAAACTGGTTGAGTGTGTGCCGAATTTCAGTGAGGGACGGGACAAGGCCGTCCTGGACGCTATCGCCAAGGCCGTGCAGGCTGTGTCGGGAGTGACACTTCTGGACGTGGACCCGGGTGCCGATACCCACCGGACCGTCTTTACGTTTGTCGGAGCCCCCGAGGTCATCGTGGATGCTGCCTTTGCGGCCATCAAGGCGGGCACCGAGTTGATCGATATGCGAGTCCATAAAGGGGCCCATCCCCGGCAGGGCGCTTGCGACGTCTGCCCGTTTGTACCCGTGGGCGACACCACCATGGAAGAGTGTGCGTTGTTGGCCCATAAGTTGGGCAAACGGGTGGGAGACGAGCTGGGTATCCCGGTCTATCTGTATGAACACGCCGCAACTCGTCCCACCCGCAAGTCGTTGCAGGACATCCGAGTGGGCGAATACGAGGCTTTGGCCGAAAAGGCCACCAAGCCCGAGTGGGCTCCGGACTATGGTCCCCACGTCTTCAACGCCAAGGCTGGGGCCACGGTGATTGGGGCCAGGGATTTCCTGATTGCCTACAACATCAACTTGAACACCCGAAACAAGAAGCTGGCCAAGACCATCGCCGAACGGATCCGGGACAGTGGCCGAATTGCCCGAGACGCCCAGGGCAAACGCATTCTGGATGACGAGGGCAAGCCCAAACGCATCCCCGGGATGTTCGATTATTGTAAGGCCACCGGCTGGTACATCGACAGTTATGGTCGCACTCAGGTGACCATGAACCTGACCAACTACAAGGTCACGCCGCCCCACGTCGTGTATGACGAAGTGTGTTCGCTGGCGGCCGAGCTGGGCTTGCGGGTCACCGGTTCCGAGATTGTGGGTCTTGTGCCGCTGGCCGTCCTGATGGATGCCGGCCTGCACTACCTGAAGAAACAGGGGACCACCCGTGGATTGACCGCCTTGGAAGTGGTGGAAACCGCCGTCCAGAGCATGGGCCTTAGTGACGTAGCCCCCTTTGAACCCGAAGCCAAGATCATCGAATGGCAGGTGGCCAAGGGTTCGGACAAACTGATGTCCATGACCTGCAACGGTTTTGTGGACGAACTCTCTCGGGATTCTCCGGCCCCGGGTGGCGGCAGTGTGGCAGCGTTTGCGGGCAGCATGAGCGCGGCGCTTAGCGCAATGGTCGCGGCGCTGACCCATACCAAAAAAGGGTATGAGGGTGCCCGTAAACAGATGGATAAGCTGGGTGAACAGGGCCAGCGCCTGAAGGAGTTTTTCGCCCGGGCCGTGGACGACGACTCAAGAGCGTTTGACGGGCTGATGGAAGCCATGAAGAAGCCCAAGAAGACGCCTCAGGACAAGGCCGTCCGTGAAGTGGCCATGCAGGAAGCAACCAAGCAGGCCATCCGGGTGCCACTGAGCGTTCTGGAGCATTCGACGGAGGCGGCAAGACTGGCGACACAAATCGCCAGGCTGGGAAATGTCAATTCGCTTAGTGATGCCGGTGTTGCGGGCCTGTGCGCCGAATTGTGCGCCCGAGGGGCTCATTACAACGTGCTCATTAATCTGGCCGGCATCACCGATGCAGAGTTTAAGGCCGATGCCTTGAATCGGGCCGACGCGGCCTTGAAGGCCACCACGGCTTTGACTCGCCGGCTGGACAAATCGATGATTTTAAGACTGAAAGATGGGCTGAAATAGGGCCCGAACGAGGACAACATGATTCGTGGTGAACGTATCCGCACCGTCCTGGAAAAGGGCGGTCCTCGACAAGATGTGGTGACATGCGGCTGGGCTCGCTCCATCCGTGATAGCAAACAGGTGGCCTTCCTGGTGCTGAACGACGGCTCCAGCTTCGACAGCCTTCAGGTGGTGATGAACGCCGACGTGCCCGGTTACGCCGAGGCCGTCAGCGCCGGCACCGGGGCCTCGTTCCGGGTCAAGGGCAACCTGGTTCCGTCTCAGGGCGCAGGGCAGCTTTGGGAAATGCAGGCGACGGAAGTGGAAGTGCTGGGTACCAGTGACCCCAGCTTCCCCTTGCAGAAGAAGCGCCATTCCTTCGAGTACCTGCGCACCATCGCCCATCTGCGGCCTCGCTCCAACACCTTTGGGGCGGTCTTCAGAATCCGCAACGCCACGGCCTTTGCGGTCCATAAGTTCTTCCAGGAGCGCGGCTTCATGTACGTGCACACTCCCATCGTGACGGGAAGTGATGCCGAAGGCGCCGGAGCCATGTTCCGTGTCACCACCCTGGACCTGGAGAACCTGCCCAGAACTCCCGACGGGAAGGTGGATTTCAGTCAGGATTTCTTTGGGAAGACCACCAGTCTGACCGTATCGGGCCAGCTTGAGGGCGAGACCTTCGCCATGGCCTTTGGCGAGATCTATACCTTTGGTCCCACCTTCCGGGCCGAAAACAGCAACACCCCTCGCCATGCTGCCGAATTCTGGATGATCGAGCCGGAAATGGCCTTCTATGACCTGGATGACAACGTCTTGCTGGCCCGAGATTTCACCCGGTACATCACCCAGTACGTGCTGGATACGTGCCCCAAGGACCTGGCCTTCCTGGATGAACACATCGAGAAGGGCCTGATCGCTCGACTGGAGGCGGTGGCCAAAGCGGATTTCACCGTGATGACCTATACCGAAGCCGTGCAGCGGCTGGAGAAGTGTGGTGTGGCGTTCCAATACCCCGTCTTCTGGGGCGTGGACCTGCAAACCGAACACGAACGGTATATCACTGAAGAAATCGTGGGCGGGCCCACCTTCCTGATCAACTATCCCAAGAAGATCAAAGCCTTCTATATGAAGAACAACGAGGACGACAAGACCGTGGCCGCCATGGATCTGTTGGTGCCTCGGGTGGGCGAGATCATCGGCGGAAGCCAGCGTGAACACCGCCACGACGTCCTGGTGGACCGCATCAACGAGCTTGGGTTGCACCAGGAAGACTATAGCTGGTATCTGGACCTGCGCCGATATGGCTCGGTTCCTCACGCCGGCTTTGGCATGGGGTTTGAGCGGGCCGTGATGTATCTGACGGGTATGGCCAACATCCGAGATGTGGTGCCGTATCCTCGTACGACGGGCAGCGCCGAGTTTTAGGACTAGTCGACCCCGGATGCCACGGTGCATTTGGGGGTCCCTTGGTGTGTCAGTGCCACGACCGTAAGGGAGTGGGCCCCCGATTGATGGTTTGCGGATTGTTGGCTTATCTTTGCCCACTCCCTTACGGTCGTGGCACTGATTAGTACGCTTCGTGATCCCAATGGCTGGGCTTATTCGACAGCCCCTCACGGTCGGGGCTCGGACCACGGGTTATTGGCTCGACTTTTTCGACGCCCCTCCAGCGAGCGGGTGCTCCCTGTGCGAGCTGGATATTGGAGGTAATTCGATGTTGAGGTTTGGTTCAGAGCGTTTTGGGTGGCTTGGTGCTGTGGCGTGTCTGACGCTGTGGGCCCTGCCCATCTGCGCCCAGCCTCAACCGCCTGCTTCGGCCTCGCTGGCTGCGCCTGCCAAACCCTTGCGGGTGGCCGTGGACGTCGTTGGAATCGAGGCCGTGGACCAGGAAGCGGCTGCCGGATTGCAGAAGCTGGCCGTGGAAACCTTGGCTTCGTACCGGGCCTGGCCCCTTAAACCCTTCTTCACCGACGTGGACCCCGAGATTCTGAAGGACCTGGACCGGGAAATCGGGCTGGTCGCCAAAAAGCTTCAAGAACCCATGCCCGAACGCCACGTGCGGGATGCCCAAAAGGCCCTGGACTTGTTGTTTGTAAAGGTCAAAGAGCGACTGGGCGAAGTTCCCATGGAAACGGTGGCTCGCCTGTACCGAACGCTGGGAATGGCGAAGATCCTGGCCGGGGACCTGCCTCTGGCCGAAAAGTATCTCCACGTCTGGCTGAACCTGCTGCCCGGTGACGGCGCCCAGGTGATGCGGGGCGAACCCTATCGAAATCTGGCTACGGCAGCGGGTGTGCATCGCCAGGAAGAGGGGGAGTTGGAGGTGACCATCACCTGCGACTCGGGGGTGACCGTTGTGGTGGATGGCAAAACCAAAGGGGGTTGTCCTCTAACCCTAACGGTGGCCAAAGGGGACCATCTTGTTCAGGCCTACAAAGAGGGGTTCTATCGTTACGGCGCCTTGCGAAGTGTGGCCGATTTTGGAAGCACCTGGAATGTGGCGTTGCAGCCGTTGCATGTTTTGGGCCGGTACGAGCGGCTGATCCGGGAACTGGTTGGACTGTATGCGGGTCCCACGGCCCCTGCGTGGGAGCGAGTGGAACCCTATCTGGCTTCCATCGCCCAACTTAAAGAGGCCGACCTGCAACTGGTTCTGCTGGTGCATCTGGTTCCCGAGGGAGTGCGGCTGCAAGGCGGCTTCTGGAGTGCCAAAGGCTCTGTGAGTTGGGGCGAAGTGGTCCCACGGGATGCCCGGTTCCTGGATTATGTGAAGGGCCGCATCTTGCAGGTCTGCGACTTGCCGGCCATCGAATCCAACAGTCGGGAGAAACGTGCCGACGCCGTTCGCACCCAGTTGGACTCATGGGAACTGGAGCTTCGCACCGACTTGGAGAGCATGAAAGAGAACCTGGAAGTCCGTGGTGCCCAGTGGGCCCGCATCGGCGAAGTGGAAAAGGCCGACTTCTTCCACCAGTTGGTGTTGGACGTGGGGGTTCTGCTGCAGGACATGCACAACGACCTGGCCAAAGCGGGTCAAGAGCCGCCAAAACGACGCACGGCATTGGCCGACAGCGCCGAGCGCGCCAAGGCGTTGCAATCCAAAGGACGATCTTTACTGGCTTGGGATGTGGAAGGAGCTTTGGCATCCAAGCGAACTCGTGATATGACCGGATTGGTAGAGCGTGCTTCTCGCCTGACGCAGGATGCACGCAAGCTCTTTGGTGATGCTTCTGGAACCATGGACGCCAAACGAAAGGCGGACCTGGAGAAGCGACTGAAAGTGTTAAAGACGAAGGAAGCCGGTGTCGCCAAGGCCCTCAAGGCTGACCCCGAAGGCAATCTGGCATCCACTCGGACCTTGCTGTATGACTGGCTGATCAAAGCCGCAGAAGTGGTTGGGGTGCTGACCACAAAGTAGGAGGTTTCCGTGGGTGTCCCGCTGATGGATCTGAAACGTTCCCATGCCCCCATTCTGGAGCAGATGTCCAAAGCCATCGTGAAGGTACTGGAAGATACCCAGTACATCACGGGTCCGCGCCTTTCCTCGTTTGAGGAAGCCTCGGCGAAATGGCTGGAAGTGCCCCATTCTATTGGTGTTTCCAACGGTACCGATGCCTTGTACCTATCGCTGCTGGTGTTAAAGCGCAGGTTTGGCGGCGGTGTTGTGTTGACCACCCCGTTCACGTTCATCGCCACGGCAGAGGCCGTCGCCAATGCCGGGTTCTCGGTCCGTTTTGTGGACGTGGATCCCCAGACGGCCCTCATGGACTTGGACCAGACCGAGGCAGCGTGTGAGCCCGGTGTCATCGGGACCGTTCCCGTTCACCTGTTTGGTCAGTGTGTGGACATGGACCGCATTATGGCCATGGCCCAGGCCCATGGATTGTTTGTGGTGGAAGACGTTGCCCAGGCTTTTGGCGCCCGCTTCAACGGCAAACGGGCAGGCGCCATCGGTCATACCGGGGCCTTCTCGTTTTTCCCCAGCAAAAATCTGGGTGGGGCCGGCGACGGCGGCTTGATCACCACCGCCGACAAAGAATTGGCCGAAGAAATTCTGGCGGGTCGGCGACACGGGGCCTCCAAAGACCGTTACCAGCACGCCTTCCTGGCCGGCAACTTCCGGCTGGACGAAATGCAGGCAGCACTGCTTGAAGTCAAGTTGCGCTGTGTTGAAGAGTGGAACCAGCAGCGCCAATACCTGGCGGCCCGTTATGGGACCCTGTTCCAGCAGGCGGGGTTGCTGGGCAAGGAACAGATCCGTCCCTTGGGTCTGCAAGAGGGCAGCACCCACGTGTTCCACCAGTACGTCGTCCGGGCGCAGCGCCGGGATGGTCTGGCCGACCATCTCAAGGTCAACGGAATCGGGCACGCCATCTATTATCCGATTCCTCTGCATATGCAGAAGGCATTCGGATTCCTGGGGTATCGCCCCGGGGCCTTCCCCGTTGCGGAATCGCTTTCGACCGAAGTTCTGGCGTTGCCCATTTTCCCGGGCCTGACCGATCAGGAACAGGATGAAGTCGTGGGCCGAATGGTGGAGTTCTACAACTAGACCGGGGGCCAAATGACCAGCACGTCTCTGGGCGAAACCGGCGGCCAGCCCAACCAAACGTCTCTTGCCCGACTGGGGCAGGAGCATGGGCGCCAGGCCGCCGGGTTGGCGCTGCTGGCCTTGCTGCTGTGTGTGTCTCCACAAACGACCCGTGCCGAAACGCCGCCGGAAGATTCGGCCGAAGAGGCGGACACCGGTGTGGCTGGCCCCATCCTTGAGATGCCTCTGTCCGACACCACGGCTCCGGGGCTGCGAAAGTACTGGAAGAGGTTCGTGGAACACTTCGACGCCGGGCGTATCCCCGAGGCCCTGGTGGAACTCGAAGCCCTGCGTGAAGCCCGCATGGATGCCGGTTTCCGCAATCTGCCTTCGGTCTCCATGACATTGGTGCTGATGTCCCGAGAACTGCTTCAGCGTTCGCCGCCCGAAGCCTCTTTGGCCATGCAGTTGCTGGATGCGGCCCGGTCTCTCTCGCCCGACGTTCCCGAACTGCACGGCGAGCAGGCCCGGGTTCTGTACGAAACCGGCTCGGGCAGCACCACCGAAGCCTTCCATGGGTATTTCAAAGAGTTTCTGTCGTCGCTGGAGTATCTGCCCAGCAGTTATGGCGTCATTTTGGGCAGCGTTTCTGCCGTCTGGCTGTCGGGGCTGCTGCTGATGCTGGTGTTTTCGTTGGCCCTGCTGGTGCGTTATCTCAAATTGTTTGGCCACGACCTGTTCCACCTGCTGCACCTGCGAGTGACCAAACTGCAAAGCACCCTTTTTGCCGGGCTGCTGGTGATGGTCCCGCTCTTTCTGGGGTGGGGCGTGGTGCCCACGGTGGTGGTCTGTTGGGTTGTCCTTTGGTTCTATATGGGCCGCACCGAGAGGGTTCTGGCGGCCTTTCTGCTGGTCTTTGTAGGAGCCTGGCCAGTGTTGCAACGGGCTACCGTAAACATCGCCCGCGGTGTCGAGGGCCCCGAAGCCCCGGTCTTCCGTTGTTTTTATGAAGAATGCAGTACCGAAGATCTGCAACGATTGGATGCGGAATCCACGGCCTCTAATCCCAGCGCCGAGGCGGCCTATGTGCTGGCCCTGGTGAAGTACCGTGCTGCCTGGGTGGACCCGGAATTGCTTCCAGCCAGGCACAACTGGCTGGCCACCCTGATTTCGGCGTCGGATCCCCCTGACCCCAGACTGAAACTGCTGCTGGGGAATATCGCCCTGCAAATTGCCAGCAACCGATGTGTCATGTCCAGGGGCGATGTGGCTGCGGGCCAGGAGTATTTTGATGAAGCCCGGGCTCTGTACGGCGAAGTCATGGTCTCGACTCCGACCCTATGGGAACCCCACTACAACATGGCCAAACTGCTTTCCATCCTGAACCAGCCGACCGATGCGCAGAAGTATCTGAAGGCAGCGTCCGAGCGCAGCGCTTCGGGGGTGGTCGCCAAAGGAAACAGCAGCAATACGGCCGCAACCGGTTGTTTCTCCGAGTTCTCGTACAATCGGGAGCTTGCTGTGCCCGAACCCGATTTACGGCTGCTGGCCAATCGCACCTGGGCTGGCCGATCCGACCGTCTGCCTATTGCGCACGAAGCCCTTCTTGGAAATCTGCCTCCGGCCATGTGTTATGGATTGGGGCTGGCCGGCGTCTTCCTGTGGCTGCTGCAAGCGTTGCTGGCGTCTTGGGCCAAGCCCTCCAGCCGTTGCACCAAATGCCACGGGGTTCGCTGTGTCCGCTGCCGAGAAGAACTGGCGTTGATGACCATTTGCGACGAGTGCCTTCGATACAAGATGAGGGGTGGCTATGTCGACCCCAAAGAAATCTGGTACCGGGATCAGGCCATCGAAGTGCGCAAGAAATGGGTTCACCGGGCGGAAGTGTTTGCGGGAATTCTGGTTCCGGGATTCGGTCAGTTCCTGCAAGGGCGAGCCATGCGAGGCCTGCTGTTCCTGGGTGGCATCGCCGTCATTTGCGGGTTGGTGTTCCTGGCCCCATCGGTGGCCGAAGTGGCTTCTGCCCCCCGAGTACCGGCCGATCACAACCTGCTGGGCGTGATCTTCGGCTCGGTTCTGGCCGCAGCCTTGTACTTGTGGTCTCTTCTCGATTTGATGTCGTGAGGGTGGAATGGAACATAATATGAACACGGTTCCTCTCTCAGACTTCCCCAGCCTGCTGAAGATTGTCTATTCGGGCCAGCGGACCGGGATTCTGGAGTTGACCACAACCATGGGCATGGTGGCGCTGCACGTGCGCCTGGGAAATATCGTGAACGTCGAAGTTCCCCGAGGCCTGGACTGGGTGTTGGGCGACTATCTGGTCCAGGGCGGGTTGGTGACACAAGGTCAGTTGATGAAAGCCCTGCGTCAGGCGGCTCGACAGTCCGTGGCCCCCGAGCAGGTCCTGGTTGAAAAAGAGTGGATCTCCACCGATGTGCTGAAGCGATATCTTGATGTGGCAACCCGAGAGATCCTGTTCCACCTGTTCCACGATCCGACCATCCAGTCCCGATTCCTGCCCCAGGAACCCTGGGACAACCCCTATCTTCCCTCGCTGCCGATTCCCTATCTGCTCAAAGAGGGAGAGAAGCAGAGCAAAGATTGGATGGCCATCCAGAGCCGAGTCCCCAATCTTCGAACCGTTTTTGATAAAAACCCCGACTTCGTTCGGGACGTGCTGGCCAACGGCCAGGCCGCCGAGACCATGCTTTTTGCCGAGCGTGGAGAGGGTGGGTTGTCCGGGCAGGAACGCCTGGTTTACTACCATCTGGACGGCAAACGCAACGTGCGGCAACTGGGCCGTTTGGCGGGGTTGGACACCTACAGCACGTGTCGTGCACTGGTGCAGTTGGAGGGGCGGGGTATCGCTACTCTGAAAGCCATCGACCGGCCCGAAGTGCCCATCGGTCCCTCTTTTCTCCAGATGTTGACCCAAGGCCTGGCCTATCTGGTGCTGGGAGGGTTGATTACCGGAATTTTGCTGATTCAACCGGGAACCCTGCGAATTGCCACGGGGAAGATGCCAGTGGATCTTTCGTTCGTATCTTCTCTTCGGGAGCAGGGGCAGCAGCACCAGATTCGACGAGCGATGCAGGCGCTGATGCTTCGCAAACTAACGTGCCCCGAGTCGTTAAGTGAGGCGGCTGGTATGGGACTTCTGGATTACACAAGTCTGCAGTCCAGTCAGGTGGTTTGTGACCCCGACAACGGGTTCGCCATTGTCACTCAACCGCCCGGGACCACGGAATAACAGGAGTTCATGAGCGACAGACCGACCCTCGCTGGGCCAGCGCCCACAACCGAATTTGTTGACTTGGACAATACCCAGGCGGCCCGTTCTTTGATGGGCGAGCGCGGCATCCATCTGAAACAGTTGGAACGTGCTACCGAAACCTCTATCTCCACTCGGGGGAATCGGCTCAGCGTCACCGGCAGGCCCGATGCCGTGCGTCTGGCCGTTCGGGCCGTCCGGCAGTTGTACTCCTTGGCCGAAAAGGGGTATGCCGTGTTCGCCGAGGATATCCGCAAAACCCTGGATATGCTGAAGGAGGATGCGACCACCGAGGTCGAGAAGGTCTTCCTGGACACCATCTCCATCCCTGCATCCCCTCGGCCCATCGCCCCCAAAACCAAGGGGCAGAAGATTTACATTGAGGCCATTCGCACTCACACCGTGACCTTCGGCGTGGGGCCCGCCGGCACCGGCAAAACCTATCTTGCTGTGGCCATGGCGGCCTCTGCACTGCTCTCTCGGGAATATCGCCGGATTGTTCTGGCCAGACCCGCTGTGGAAGCCGGCGAGAAGTTGGGCTTTCTGCCTGGCGATATCGCAGAGAAAGTGAACCCCTACCTTCGGCCCCTCTATGATGCCCTGGAAGACATGATGGATGTGGAGCGGGTAGCCCGCTTCCTTGAGCGAGGTGCCATCGAGATCGCACCCCTTGCCTTCATGCGGGGCCGGACCCTGAACGACTCGTTTGTGATTCTGGATGAAGCCCAAAACACCACGCCCGAGCAGATGAAGATGTTTTTGACCCGACTGGGGTACAACAGCAAGGCCGTGGTTACAGGCGATGTGACTCAAATCGACCTGCCACCCGACAAGAGTTCCGGGCTGATCCACGCCTTGGACATTCTTAAGGATATAGAGGG
>CAYTWV010000094.1:0-10580 GCA_964442235.1 uncultured Myxococcales bacterium
TGCTGCAGCACTAAATGGGACGTCCGATGTGTGGAAGAGTGTGTGGCGTGTGGCACAGGCTGCATTCCGCCGGGCGAATGTGGGAACGGCATCTGCGAACCGGCCTACGGCGAGCACTGCGGGAACTGCAAAGAAGACTGCGCCTGCAAAGAGGGAGACAAGTGCTCCGGGGGCGTGTGTGTGCCCGATGTGGGCGAGAGCGAAGGCTGCACCTCCCATAGCTACCCCGGATGCAGCGAGTGCGACTGCGAGACCTGTGTTTGCGCCATGGACTTCTACTGCTGCGGGTCACAATGGGACAGCGTCTGCGTAAGCGAATGCAAACAGTGCGGAACCACGTGCGGGGGAGGCACACAGCCCGGCCAATGCGGCAACTGGTGGTGCCAGCCCGACCAGGGCGAAAACTGCGGCAACTGCCCCAATGATTGTTACTGCAACTGGTTCGAGATCTGCTCGGAAGAAGCGTGCGTGGTAAACGGCGACAACGAAGGGTGCTGGGAAACCTACGACCCCGGCTGCGACAACTGTGCCTGCGAAGAGTGCGTCTGCTCCATACAGCCCAGTTGCTGTGAGCCCGGCGGGGACTACTGGGGCGGCTGGGATTGGAGTTGCGTCAACCTGTGCCAGTCCCAGTGTGGCGGCTGCGGCCCACCCGTGGTTTGCGGCGATGGCAAGTGTGTGACGCAGGAAAACTGTGCGTCATGCCCCGAGGACTGCCAGTGCAAAGCCTCCGACGTCTGTTTTAATGAAACCTGCTGCAAACCGCAATGCAGCGGCAAGCAGTGCGGTCCCGACGGATGCGGCGGGACATGCGGCACCTGCTCTACCGGCGTTTGCCACGACGGGGTGTGTGCCAAAGGTTTGGGGTGCGATACCCACGAGGGCCCTGGATGCCTCAATTGCCTTTGCCAGGCCTGTGTTTGTGAACTTTCACCACTGTGCTGCACCGGCGATTGGACCGCGGGCTGCGCCTCATACTGCGCCCTGGATTGTGGCGGATGCGAAAAGATCCCGACCTGCGGAGATGGCATCTGCGCCCCTTCCCTTGGCGAGAATTGCTCTTCGTGTGAAGCCGACTGCGGCTGCCATGGCGCCGAACACTGTTTCAACGGAACCTGCAACGTCGATTATTGTTTGCTGGGGCTGGGCGAAGCAGGTTGCTGCAATGGGGACGTCCTGCAGCTTTGTGTGAACGGCAACCTGAACAGTGTGGATTGTGAAAGCCAGCAATGGATTTGTGGGTGGTTCGCCGGAAGCGAGGCCTTGGGTGCCCGCTATTATTGTGGTCCGGAAGACCAGGTCAACCCGGCGGGAGACCCCTCGGGCGAGTTCCCTGTGGCCTGCCCCGATTGTGAACCCAAGTGTGGGGACAGCGTTTGTGGCACCGATGGGTGCGGCGGATCCTGTGGCCAGTGCAGCACCGGCACAATCTGCAAGAACGGTGCGTGTGTTGCCTGCACTCCGGACTGCACCGGCGTCACCTGCGGCCATGATGGCTGCGGCGGATCCTGTGGTGCTTGTCTTTCCAACCAGCGCTGCCAGGATGGCGAGTGTGTCACCGTCTGTATCCCGCAATGCACCAGCAAGAACTGTGGCCCCGATGGCTGCGGAGGCAGTTGTGGGGAATGCGCCGGGTCTCTGATTTGCCACAACGGAAAATGCACCGTCTGTGTCTCTGACTGCGAGGGGAAACTCTGCGGCGATGATGGTTGCGGCGGAAGCTGTGGCATCTGCCCCATGGGCTGGGTTTGCAAAGACGGCTCCTGCACGCAGGACGTCTGCACCCCCACCTGTATCGGCAAAGAGTGCGGAGACGATGGCTGCGGGGGAACCTGCGGCGTTTGCCCCCAGGGGAAGACCTGCGACTTGAACAAATGCACACTGCTTTGCCAGCCTAACTGCAACGGCAAAGATTGTGGGTCCAACGGTTGCGGCGGTTCCTGCGGCCAGTGCCAAGAGGGCCAGACTTGCACCGGCGGCAAGTGCGGGGCCCCGTGCGTACCCACCTGTCTGGGCCGAGAGTGCGGCGACGACGGGTGCGGAGGACGCTGCGGAAACTGCGCCGAAGGGCGGTTCTGCAGTGCCTCGGGACTCTGCCAAAGTTACAATCCCGACGCACAGGACTCCTCCTCGGCCGATGTGGTAGCCGACACACAGGCCCCGGACGCCTCGGATCCCAAACTCTCTCTTCGAGGTGGGGGGTGCTCCTCGACACCAGTTCAGGGTCCCTCGTCCGCAGGCTGGCTGCTGGCGGCCCTGGCCGCTCTGTTAGCGGCCTGGCGGTGGGCGCGTGGGCGCAAATCCGGGACACGGCCCGTTGCCGATGGTCCGGGCAGACGCTGAACCCTTGGGCGCAGCGCCGGGCATCATCACGGCTGGCCACGCCTGAACCGGCGATTTAGAATCGACTACTGACATTGACTTACTGGGTGAAAGAATGGCCCCGATTATCGTTCAAAAATATGGCGGCTCTTCCGTCGCAGATATCGATCGCATCCAGAATGTCGCCCGCCACGTGGTCGCCACGGCCGCCCAAGGCCACAGCGTGGTGGTGGTCGTGTCGGCCATGGGAAAAACCACCGATGTCCTGATGCAGATGGCCAAAGAAATCGACCCCGAACCCGCCCGGCGAGAACTGGACATGCTCCTAAGTGTCGGCGAACGAATCTCCATGTCGCTGCTCAGCATCGCCATCAACAAGTTGGGGCGGGAAGCCATCTCCTTCACGGGGTCCCAAGTGGGCATCGTAACCACGGACAGCCACTCCAACGCACGCATCATCGAGGTACGCCCGTTTCGCATCCAAGATGAACTTGAGCGAGGCCGCATCGTGATTGTGGCAGGCTACCAGGGCACCTCCTATAAGCGGGAAATCACCACTCTGGGCCGAGGCGGCTCTGACACCACAGCCATCGCCCTGGCAGCGGCACTGCAGGCCGAGCGCGTGGAGATCTACTCTGATGTGGAGGGCGTCTACTCCGCCGACCCCAAAGTTGTGCCCGATGCCTACAAGTTGGAAGAGATCGAAATGGACCAGATGATGATGCTCTCAAAGACCGGCGCCAAGGTCATGGCCGCTGACGCCCTTGAGTACGCATCCCAGCACGGAATCGCCATCTTCACTCGCAAGACCGCTGCCCCCAGCATGCCTGGCACCATCATCCGCCGAAACGCCAAAACCGATGACCGGCGCTTCTCGGCGGTGGCCGGCAAGAAGGACATCGTTTTTGTCCAGTTCAAGCAGTCCCGAGATCCCGACAGGGAAGAACTGTTCGAGTGCCTGGCGGCCGTGGGAGCCCAAGACGTCATGCCGTTCATGTCCCATGTCAGCCTGACGGACTTCACCGGAGCCTCGTTCCTCTTTGCGCTGGAAAACTTCCACCAGCGAGCCTCCTTCGAGGCAGAGATTCGGGACCGTTTCGGCGACGACGTAACCTTGCGCACCGACATCGGCACCGTCACCCTGGTGGGCTCCGGAATCTCCGAAGACCCGGCCACACACCAGCGCATCGCTGCCTTCCTTCAGGAGCATCGGCAGATCATCCACCAGGTGTTCTTTTCGCCTCTGGCCGTCACGATGCTGGTGGCCGTTTCCGACGTGGATCATCTGGTCAGGGATGTGCATGCGTTGTTTCTGCAACGGCCCGCCGACCCGGCTACCATTGCGTTCTGAATCGAATGCTGCTCTTTTTTTCTACTTCTGGGGGACTTTTCCCGATATATGCTGTGGTGGCCAAGTCAAAACGGAGAAGCGCCACCGAACCACGGAAACGAACATAGGGGGAAGAACACATGGCATCGGTCAACAAAGTCATCATTCTTGGACATTTGGGAGCTGACCCGGAGGTTCGCTACACCTCTTCCGGGACCAAAGTGGTCTCGTTGCGAGTGGCAACCACCGACGTCGTGGGCACCGGCGAAACCCGTGAGGAACGGACCGAGTGGCATCGGATCACGGTGTGGGGCAAGACGGCGGACCATTGCGGCAATTACCTGAAGAAGGGCCGACTGGTCTACATCGAAGGCCGCCTTCAGACCCGCTCGTACGATGACAAAGACGGCATCAAGCGCTACAGCACGGACATCGTGGCCAACACGGTGAAGTTCTTGGGTGCTGGCGAACGCAGTGAGGGTGGACGACCGCCCGAACGGTCCGAACGTCAGGATTCGCCCGGACGCCCCGCCAGCATGGATGAGCCAGCGACGCCGTTTGATGAGCCTAAGGCGCCCGAGGACGACTTCCCCTTCTGATCTGACCGTCGTTCATCCCTTTCGACTACGCTCAAGGCGGGCCACTGGGCTGCGTTGCCTGCCCCGAGTTTGTCGAGGGGGCCTGTAGGCCGCCTTGCCCAGCGGGCGCTCCCCGGTCAGATCGAGCCTGTTCTGGCCTCAAGCCTCAAGGTTACCCAGATGTTGCGGGACAAGGCACCGGGACCTTGCAGGGATGAGTGCTTTGGATTACTGCGGCTGAGGGGGGACTCTCGGGATGGCCGCAACGTACTTGTCGTCGGTTTCCCGACACATCAAATAGAGGCATCGAAGGAAAGGGGTTTCGGGGCTGTCGTAAAGATGCAAGGCCCCGCCGCTGCAATGTGAGTACTTGTCGCAGTCACCGCACTTCCCGTTCTTGGTCCAGCTTCGGTCACGAAATACCTGATACCGGTTGTCCCACAGGTCCTTGAGTTTCTGGGTGCGAATATCGCCTTGATCAAAGACCTCATTCAATTCGGGACACGCTCCGACCCGGCCGTTGGCTCGAATGCCGGCCACGGTGATCCCCGCTCTGCATTGCGACAGATAGGGGCGCACGATGCCCTCGAACCGGTACCCCAGGAAGCCCTCTTCGCTGAATTCGGGTCTAGGCAGCATGCCGTCGGAGCGGGAAATTCGGATGTACTCCAGCAGTGCCCGGACATCCAACGCATCGGGGATCAATTCAGGGTGCTGGGCAGCGCGGCCGATGGGCATAACGGGGGCAGCACGCCAAAGCCGGATCTGCATGGAAGCCAGATAACGCCGCATCTGGTCCAGGGTCTGAATGGCGGGCTTGGTCAGCGTGGAAATGATCTCCAGCTTGCCCGAGTACCCGGCCTCACGCAGATTTGCGATGGCCCGTTCCACACCTTCACTACAGCCCTTACCACGTAGCGAATCATTAATCTCGGGCAGACCATCCATGGAGACCGAAATCGAGCCGATACCCACCCGAATCAGTTCTTTGGCAGTGGCTTTGTCCAACAGTTGCCCGTTGGTCACCATGCCGTAGGGGAACCCCTGCTTGCGAAGTTCTCCCATGATGTCAAAAATCCCGGGCTTGATCAGCGGCTCACCGCCAGTGACAGCCACCATGATCTCTTTGGGGCGGAAATCCTGGGCCACCTGCTGAATGATGCCGACCCACTCTTGCGACGTCAGTTCGCCGTCTGGCGCTCGGCCCGTGCAACTGCTGCCGCAGTATTTGCAGGCCAGATTGCACTGCCGGGTTACCTCCATGAAGAGGTACTTCAGGGGGTGAGTCCGCTTGAGCAGCGCCATGCGATAGTGGTGCCGACGCCAACGAAGATAGTTCTTGAACTTGGCTCGCAGCGACATGTGGTTCACTTCATGTTTGGGGGTGATGGGGCCGGCAAGGAACGCACCGGCTATTTCTGTTTGCACACCGGGTAGAGAATGGGGTCGCCGCAACCCGGGTCGACCTTGTTCTCTTTGTCGCAGTACCAGTCGGTACCGTAGTCGGTGCGGCACTGCTCATCGTTGGTGCACGGGGGCGGCCCGTAAAACGCCATGGGTTCACAATCCTGGGGCCCAGCATCCACCGGGTTAGGACCGTACAACACCATAACATTGTCGTCGTCTACGGAGTCCTTCGCATCCACCGGATTGGGGCCGTAGTAGACCTGGACGTTGTCGTCCTGGACATCGACTACATCCACCGGATTGGGGCCGTAGTAGACCATATAGTCGTTGTCGACCACATCCACCGGATTGGGCCCGTAAAGGGTCTGCATCTGGTCCAGATCCTGAACGTCCTTGTCGTCGATCTGATCCACGGGGTTGGGGCCGTAGTAGACCGCCGGGGTGTCGTTGTCGACCACGTCCTGGGCAATGCCATCGATGGGCTGGGGACCGTAATACACGGCCGCATCATCTTGCGTGTCAGCCTGCACACCATCGGTGGGCGGAGGACCATAGTAGGCCTTGGGTTCTTCCGTGTCGCATGCGGAAGCAAGCAGAGAGACCGCCGCAAGCATCACCAACAGACACAACGTAGCGACCCTATTGCAGAAACGAAGCCAAGCCTGTTTCATGGGACCTCCTCCAGATTTCATCGAAGCGCCGGGACCACATCAAAGCCCTGGGACCACACGAATCCAGCATGGGGCGCACTATACCCCCATTAAAGACGCGTGTCCAATGTGCAATCGAACTTGAAGCAGAGAGCTATTGACGGGCGTGAACCAGCGTCTTGACTCCGGACACGAACAGAATGTCCACCTTGCTGTTATCACGGTTGGCCAGGACAACCCCTACGCCAAAGGTCGGGTGCTGAATCAGGTCTTCCCGGACGTAGGTGTGACGAGCGGTATAGACCAGCACCGGATTGCCCTCTTTGCCCATCATGGCCTGAGCATGCAATTCGGCGGGGTCCGTCTCGCCCTTGGTTCCCTTGCCCGCCTTGGTACGACCGGAAGCGGGGGCCTTGGCCGGTTTGACCTTGGGTTTGTAGTTGCGGTCATAGTCACCGGTGTCTGCCGTATCGGCAGTCTTGGTGCTCTTTTTGGCCGGTGCCGCAGCGGTCGAACGGACCTTCACTGCCGGAGCCCGCTTCTCTACGGTGGCCGCCTTAAACCGGTGCTCGCTGCCGCAGGTATTGCACTTCACCTTCACGATCGTTGCCCCCACCATCGCCACAATAATGTGGCCGGAGACGGCCTTGCAGCGGGTACACATCCCATCGACATCGCTACCCGGATGCAATTCTTGAGGTCCCATTCTTCCTCCTGGTTCACACTCTTAGCACGTTTCACTGAGCCAGCCACCCTACTCAATCGAGATGGTGTGGCTGCCCTCCATGACCTTCACCCACAGCACTCCGCCCATTTCGGCCTGGAAATACCAGCCCGATGGAACGTTATCCAACTCGGCCAACGACCCCACGGGCGCAACTTCCGTCGCACCATCCATCACGGATGTGGGGGCCGTCAAACCAAAGGCCATCACTTCAAACATGGCACCGGCGTTGAACTCGTCGCCCTCTGAATATTCCAGTGTCATACCGGTTCCCTGAAGTTGCGCCGCAAGCAGCGCCCCATCGTACAATTCGAACTCACTGCGCTGGCTGCCCGCAAACACCCTGGCGTACAGGATCCCCGCATCGGTGGCCATCGAGTCCACTCGGTCCGGCTGAAGCGTGGGCCCCATGGCGTCGATGGTCGGACGCAGCAAGGGAATGATGCCGCCTTGCTCCAGATACAAAGGCAGTTTCTCCAGCGGAGCATCCACCAGTTTGGCAGAACCACCCTCAACCACTTCCCCACTCCACCAATCCAGCCACTTGCCTTCGGGGAAGTGCACTTCCCGCTCCACTTGCCCCTTGGTGACCACGGGGGCTACCAGAAGGCTCTCTCCAAAGAAGTACTGGTCGCTGGGATGCACGCCCATTTCGGGCCTGGCCAGCCCCATAGGCCGCTGAATGGGCCGTCCGTCCTGCAGCAGACGCTGCGCATAGGTCCATTCGTACGGGAACAGCCGAAGATGCAGCCGGGTCATCGTCCGGTACAAATCCAACTTCTTTCCATCCGGGTCGCTCTGGGCGTCAAACATCTCCCAGGCCACATCGTTGCTGCTGGTGCCAATCTGCATCACCGTCGAAAGCGCCGTGTGCTGGAACCACCGAATAAAGGTCTCTTCGTCCGGCGGCGAATGGCGGTACCCGCCGGTGTCCGACCCGAAGAAGGGGAAGCCCGACGGTCCCAGAGTGATGCTGGCTACGACAGCGGCAGGCAACCCTCCGACGGCACCGTAACTTCCGCCGCCCTCCTCCTGAATCACCTCTCGGTGTTTGGACATGTCGGCGTCCAAGTCACCGGGCCAGATGATGGGGCCATTAACCTGGTCGCCGGGCGCTCCGTGGCGGCACAACAGGAAGCCGCCCTCAGCAGGCAGGTTTTCGGCATAAACCTGGTGGTAGAACAGCGTGTAGCGCTGGTGCATGGTGCGTTCGTCTTCGCCGTTGAAGAACTCCCAGATGTTCAAGCGTTTGCCCGACAATCCCGGAACCACGTCTTCGGCGTAGTCCAACTTGAATCCCTCGACGCCCATGTCCGCATACTTCTTGATAAGCCCCTTCCACCAGGCAAACGCATCGGGATTGGACAGGTCTATGGGCTTTCCCCACTTGTTCAGCAACATCCCGTACTTCTTGGGGTAATAGCCCTTGCTGGTTGCCTCGTCCCGAAGCGCTTTGGTGGAATCGTCTTTTTCGTCAAGATAGGGCGTATGCCACAGAGCGGTCCGGAATCCCAGCGAGTGCATCAAAGCGATCATGGAATCAGAGTCCGGGAACTTCGCCGGGTCGTAGTCAAACGTGTTCACACCCGTGGCATAGGGCCGGTCAATCCAGTACCCCGTGGTGGCCAAATCCAAGTCCCGCAGGGTGTTGAGGTCGTTTTCAACCTGGGCCTGATTGTCGTTCTCGTCTCGCCAAACCCAAGGTCCCAAGGCCCAACGGGCAGGCAACTTCGGATAACCGGTCAGTTGATAGTAGTGGTTGGTCAGGTCAAGCGGATGCTCGGCCGTCATCACGTAGAAGGTCAACCCCTGGTCACTGGCCGTCCCCGTCCCGAAATAGACATCGAACTTCGTGGCATCGGGTTTCGAGAAGTCAAAGGCCCCCGGATACCAACTCTGAACAAACATTCCCCAGCCTTCGGTTCCGATCAGGAAGGGGATGGGCACATGCACTTCGTTGTAAGCGGATTCCAGCGTTCCGTCCGCTTCCATTTGCATGGCCCGAATCATCCCCCGATGATTGACCTGGTCGAAGAACTCTCCAAGGCCATAAAGCCCCTCGGTGGCAGTAATCCCCGACCCCACCTTGAAAATAGCCCACCGGTCGTTGGCCTCGGGAAGCCACTCCAACTTGAACCGGCCCAGCGCATGGGTCTGGATCTTCAACAGAGCAGTCAGGGCCTTGCCTCCCTCTTCAGGAGCCGGATAATCCAACCGTACTTCGATGGTCGTTGCATCGGTTGCCACGATTTGAGCGCTGGCCGGGGTCACCCACTTCAACCCGGGGGGAGCTACATACAGCGGGGCCTTCACCAGATAAAGGTATGGGTCATAGTTCGCCACGTCATCGACCTTGTCGACCACGCCAGCCGCAAATTCGGACAAATTCAGCGTCAAGACCACTTGGTCCCCACGGCTGAGCAGGCACTGCATAAGGGTAGTGTTGATTCCTAAAGAATAGGACTCCGTCTGCAGGACGGCCGTCTCGGGCGGGACCACCACATCGGCCAAATCCCCACCTTCATGCTGATTTGTATCCAACAGAGTCGAGTCGCCGACCAAATCACCTGGGTTCAAATCCGAATTGACGTCCCCGGCGACGTCTTTGGTATCGCCTGCCAAAGCATCCTCGGCAGACTTCTTTGAGTCTGAAGAGCAGCCGGCCCACATCGCCACGCCGGCCAAAACCACAAGTCGCATACGGCTTGGTCTCATTCTCAAACTCCTCCTTGGCTCCATCACGGTCCCGAAACAACCTCGAACCGTTGCGCAGTGTCTACGGAAACGGGCTCGGTGTAAAGGACGGCCTGCTAATGTCTACGCGCGTTCAGCCTGCAAAGGGGCCTCTCTCGCAAGCCTGGAAGTGCGGGGCGCACCTCGACAATCGCGGCGCAAGAGCCCCCAGTCAGCCCGCCACCCAAAGCCTCCCGCCTCCTACTGGCACGCACCAGTCTTCCAAACCGACTGTCCGGAAGCGGCAGCTTCGCACTGGTTGGAGTACGTCTTCATGTCACACCCACACACAGGCATGTAAACGCCGGGGCACGCACCGGGCAGGACCTTGCAATTACCCATCTCGTCGGCTGCACCGCACGTCCCCACGGGATACTCGCAGTAGCTGCCCGGGGCACAGGTGGCGCCCACAAATCCGCCACAGGTCTCGCTGCCACATCCCATTTCATCGACCTTGCCATCGCAGTTGTTGTCGGCCTGGTCGCAAACTTCTTCGGCGCCCGGAAAGGTGGTTGGATCGGTGTCGTCGCAATCGCCGTCGGACACATACCAGCCATCGTTATCCTGATCCTCACCCCCACCCGGCTGGCAGGTACCGTTGCACCAGCCGTTCCCGCAGTAAACCTGGCAAATCATGCCGTCGGGGCAATCCTGGTCATCCTCGCAGTCATATACAGCCAGCCCGCAGGCCGCTTCACATTTCTCGGGTGTCGGGAAAACCCAGGGGCAAAATTCGCCGCATTCGCAGCCCGACACCATGACACACTTCTCTCCATCAAACGCCACGCCCAGAATCGCCAGGCAGAACCCGAAGTCCTCGTTGGCCACGGCCTTGC
>CAYTWV010000094.1:10590-11472 GCA_964442235.1 uncultured Myxococcales bacterium
TCGCAACTGCCAAGGTGCCACAGCGAAACCAGATTCGACGCCATCATGCACTCGTTGCCGTAGGTGACCCCGTCACACCCACAAACGGGCGAGTAATACTCGGGGCACGACTGCGGAATGACCACACAGGTGCCAAAACCATCCGCCATAAAACAGGTGTCCGGCTGGTACTGGCAGAACTCTCCGTCCTGGCACAAAAACCCTCCAAAACCGCCACACTCCGTGCCACAACCTTCGTCCACCTGGCCGTTGCAATCGTTATCCACACCGTCGCAAATCTCCTCCTGACCGACACACAGCGAGTCCAAGCACTCCAGATAAGCCTCGTTCAAGTCCCAACCGCACCCACCGCCCGGCGCATAGGGGCCGCATGTGGTCAGTTGCAGGCATTCAAACTCGGGGCGCCACTCGCAGTCGCTATCCACGGCTTCGTCGAGACAAACCTCGGAATTGCAGCCGCTGACGAAACAAGAGGGCTCCACACAATCCTCATCCATCTCGCCATTACAATTATTATCCAACTTGTCACATATTTCCATGGCCGCCGGATTGATGTAAGGGTCCGAATCATTGCAATCCCCGTCCATCTCGCTGTAACCATCCTGGTCCAAATCCTCCGGGAAGCCGCAACCGGGCACGCCCAGGCCCTCGCAAACGCCATTCTGGCACGTGTCGCTGGCGGTGCAATCGTCCCCGTCGTCACACTCGGTGCCATCCTTCATGCCCTCGCATCCCGTCACCCCGCACCCGGCGATGGCAGCGCCCGTGCACTGCCCCGAAACGCACTGGTCGTTCTCGGTGCACTGGTTGCCGTCGCTGCACGCTGTACCCGGTCCGGCGAATTCCGTGGTGCACTTGCCGGCATCACACACCCCCACAACA
>CAYTWV010000095.1:0-1896 GCA_964442235.1 uncultured Myxococcales bacterium
CCGAACCATCCGAACATCCCGTTTGGCCGCCAGGCTCTATGACCTGCCCCTCTTCCGCCTGCCAGGCATCGGCCACGGCATCCGAATCTGGCACCGAGTCGTTCACATCGATGCCATCCACTGCGTCGTCGATTGGAACCAGGTCCGGCACGTCCGAGGTCTTGCTCCCCTCACCCCCGCAACCAGGAATCATCGCTACCAGCATTCCGGCCAGCACGCCATAACCGGCCAATTTTCGCAATTCCGCAACGGTTCGCATCAGCTTCCTCCCTCCTGAATCCGGAAGCCACAGCCTATGACATTCGCAGGCTCTCTGCCAGACCGAATCGGGCCCGGGATGGAAGCCTGTTCCTCCGTATCTTGCGCCAGCAACACCACTGGGCTAGTCTCACTGGCGAATCCTTCTCGGGAGCACGCACCATGGTGGTTCGGTTCGTAAAAAAGCCAGGGTTCGTCGTATTCTTCGCGTGGGTCGTCCTTTGCGCACCGATCGCTCGGGCAGCAACGGGCGCACTAACGTGCGACACCGCCGAAGTGGCGGCCCTGCTCCAAGCCCAATTTCCCCAGCAAGTTTCTCGGGCCGAGGTTGGCTCCTGCGGCATTACCCTGCACATGGCCACAACCACGCCCGGTCAACAAGCGTCAATCTGGTTCTCGTTCCTGCCCGGTGGGGACATTCAATCCACAACCAACCACGATCAATGCGACGAAAAGTGCCGGCAACAGCTTGGCAGCCTGGAGTCCGACGCACTGGCCCTGGTCGAGAGTTCCCCGCATTGGGCCCATTGTTCGAACTTGACTTGTCCTCGTTTCGCTCCACCGGAAGCCACCGCCGCAGCCCCACCTGCCCAAGAAACCCTGGCCACGCAGTCGCCCATGAACCCGGCGGTTGCCTAGGTCTATGCCGTTGTTGCGCTGGCCTGGTTGGGCCTGCTTCTCGCCGCACTCTGGCTTCTGGCCGGCAAGCTGCGGAAACAGTGGCCACACCTGGTTGGGGCACTGTGTTCGTCGGGCCTGGCGTTTGTGGTCCGAGCCGTGTCGTCCCCCCGGCTTCCGTCTGCCCATGCTTTATTGGATTTCGCCCAATTCGCCGATGTCCTCCAACTGCTGGATGGGACCTCTGCCTCGCAGACCACCCTGTCGCCCCTGTATTTACCCTCCCAAGCCCTCCTCTCCTGGGCCCTTCTTGGCTCGTTCGGAAGCGGCATGGACGCCTATTTCTGGGTTACCACTGCGCTGGGGGCCCTCTGTTCCGCCGCCGCTTATGTTTTGGGGCTGCAGTGGACACGAACTACGTGGGGAGCGGTGCTTTGCGCCTTGGCTGTGGCCTGTTCTCCCGTCTCCATTCTGTTCTCGAACGGATACAACATCGAGACCTTGATGGGGCTGCTGCTCTTGGTGAATCTCTGCTTCTTCACGAAGATGCTTCGCACTCCCAGCCTTCCCGCGCTGCTGGGGCACACGGCATCCTTGGTGCTGCTGGCCCACGGACGCGGAGAATCCCTGCTGCTTGGCGCCGCTCTCGGATTCCTACAATTCGTGGCTTTGCTCATCCATTCATGGCCCGCAGACAAAGCCGGAATCGGATGGGTGTTGCGAAGAACCGCTTCATTCTGGGCAGCGGGATTGTTGTGCCTTCCATTGGCCTTTGCCCTGGTGGCAGCACTTCCCCGGGGCTCGGAGGGCCTGGTCGCACAAGCAAGCAACGCACTTCCCAAGGCCCTGGGGCTGGCTCTGGTGATGGCACTGCCTGCGCTCCTGTTGCTGCGGCCACCGGCTGGGGATTTCGGCAAAGCGCTGGCCTGGACTGGAACCCTCATCCTGCTCTTTTTTGGAGGGTGCCTCTGCACCTGGGTAGCCACTCAGTCGCCCCATTCCCCATGGTGGCCCCAGGCT
>CAYTWV010000095.1:1906-11468 GCA_964442235.1 uncultured Myxococcales bacterium
GCCCTGTTTCCCATCTGCTGGATTCCACTCCTGTTGGTATCGTTGTCCCCGACTCGAGGCACGAAAGATTCCCTCGGGGCGCCCATGGCCTGGCTTTCGGCCTCCTGGTTGGCCCTTTTTGGCCTGCTGTTTGGTCAAATTGCGGATGGGGTCGTCCCCATGCCCGGCGCAAGATACATGGTGACGGCTTTACCCCTGATTTCCCTGCTGGTGGGACTGGGAGCCACTCGCCTTCTGCACCTGGCCCCCTCGGGAAGAGTGCGCTGGAGCGTTGCGACCCTGCTGGTAGCCACCCTGCTGCTTCCGACCCTGACCCACAGGTCCGTCTACTCGGACACCCTGCGCAACCCGCAACACGAGTTCCTGTTTGCCATGGATGTGCAAAGGTTCATGGACCCTCAAACCCTGGTCATTGTCCCCGACCACGGACCCTCGGGCGAAGTCCATGACCCCGAAGGAGCCGTCGGGATCTCGTGGTTTCGCACGTGGGCCCTGTACAGGACGCTGTCCCACCTGAAAGGGCTGGGCGAGTGGGGCGTGTCGACACTTGGCGACTTGCCCAAACGCCAAGAGTCCGGCCAGCGCAGATTGCTGTTTGTCATGACCACGGATTGTTACAGGCACCGCCTGGCCCAGACGCTGGCACCCCTTTGCCAACGGGTTGCGGCACTGCCCGGTACTCGGACCTTGCTCCAAACCACCTTCCCGAATCGAATCATGACTCAGGCATCGTTCACCTATGATTTGGGCCCAAGGGTGCCCGAAATCGAACTTCGCCTGCTCGAACTGCCGCCCATGGATGGCCCAACTCTGAGCCTGTTGCTGGCCCCCAAGAACCCATAACGGCCCCCTCAGGCCCCCGTTCCGCAGGCCCGAAACAACGACCTGCCTTGACTTCCGCACCGTTGTCTGGAAACCTCGCACCCCTGGCTCTAATCCAAGGGGCGTGTGCGTGACACCGTCACAAATGGCCAACCAGTCGAACCCCCGGCAAACCTCCCCTTTCGGGCTGGCCTTTTTTGCCATTCTGCTGCTGAAACTGGCCGTAGGCGCCCTGCTGGGAAGCCACTTCATCCGAGATCTGACCTCTCCGTTTGTGCAGTGGACACTTCAGAACATGGGCCAAGACCCGTGGACCGCCTTCCTGGAAATGGACCGAATCAAAGCATTCCCCTACCACCTTGGAATGCTTGCCTCTCTTCTACCCGTACGGCTGCTGATGTCCATCTTCCCGGACCCGGGCTGGCAGGTCACCACCTGGGTGGACTTGATGGCGCTTCGTCTGCCTTTGCTGGCGGCCGATATCCTGATTTTCACCGGCCTGATTCGCTTGACACAAATGCCTCGAAACAAAGCACTGTGGGTCTATTGGGCCAACCCCATCGTCTTCTATATCAGTTACATGCATGGCCAACTGGACATCATCCCGGTGGCTTGGGCGTTTGGTGCTCTGTGGCTTCTGCGGAAGTCGCTTCTGCCCTGGGCCGCCGTGGCTCTGGGTGTCAGTATGGGAACCAAGAGCACGGCATTGCTGCTTCTGCCTGTGATGGCAATATACGTCTACCGAAACCAAGGACTCTTAAGGGCCTCGTTGTTTGGGGCCATCAGCCTGGCCACGGCCGCCCTGTTGGTCCTTCCGATGACCGGCTCTGCGGGCTATCAGACGATGGTGCTGGGTGCCGAAGAGCAGTTCTGGCTGCTTAGATTCTCGCTTTGGGTGCCGGGGATCCAGCTTCCGCTCTTCCTGGCCCCAATGGCCCTGTTGCTGGTTTACCTCAAGCTGGCATCTTTGCCTCGCATCAACTTTGACCTGGCCATGGCGTTTGTTGGATTGACCACGGTCATCTTCTTGGGGCTGGTCCCTCCCATGCCCGGCTGGTACATGTGGCTGATACCCGCCGTGGTTTATCTTTGGGGAATTGGAAGAGGAAACCACTGGCTTTCCATGACCACTCTGGGCCTCTCTTACCTGGTCTACTTCATCCTGTTTGCCCCCACGGCCGATGGCGTGGATATGTTTCAAACTGGCTGGGGCCCACTCTTGACAACCACCCTTCCCCTGCGGCCCTCACAGGGGCTCTGGGCCTTCTTGCCCGGCCTAAGCCTGACGGGACTGACGGCCGCACTGCTGTTCACCGCCTACGAATTGTGGAGAAGTGGCATAGCCAGCAACGAGGTCTATCGCCGAACTTCGGCCATTGTGGTCGGACTGGCCGGCGACAGCGCCGCGGGCAAGGATACTCTCTGTCGCTTCATCACCCAGGTGCTTGGACCACGCCGGACCCTGCAACTGGACGGGGACGACTATCATCGTTGGGCTCGACACGATCCCCGCTACGCACGTTTTTCGCACCTTCACCCCGCCGCCAACAGGCTCCACGAACAGGCAGCAGATATCCAACGACTGGCCAGGGGCGAAACGGTCCAATCCCCAAAGTACGACCATGGCACGGGACATTTCACGGACCCCGTTTCCCGATCCCCCAGAGAGTTCATCCTGGTCAGTGGTTTGCACACCTTCCTGCTAAGCCAGGCCCGGCACTTGTTGGACCTTCGTATCTATCTTACGCCCAGCGCCGTACTGCGAGCCCACTGGAAACTCCTTCGTGACACCCAACAACGGGCCCAAAGCCCATCGGACGTGCAGCAGCAGATGGACTCCCGAACCCTTGACTCGGCCGAATTCGTCCAGCCTCAACAGACCTGGGCCGACTTGACCTTCAAGCTGGCCCTTCGGGATGATAAGGCCCTGGAAGACTACATCCAGCATGGGGAATCCGCACTGAAACTGACCGTGCATTCGGGCCCCAGGTTCGATTGGAATGCCCCCATCGCACTGCTCTCCTACGAGGCGCCTCACCTGGACCTTCACCTGGATTTGGGCCCCGCCGGCAGTGGTGCGTCCATTCAGGTTTCCGGAGAATTGTCCTCTCAGGCCGTGGAAAACGTCGCCAAACAACTCATCCCCAATCTGCACGAGTTCGCACAAGTAAACCCCGTCTGGGAACCCGGGCTCAACGGCATCATGCAACTCTTTGTGGTGCACAGCCTTGCACAGGTATGCATCACCCCCGATTCGCCGCTGCCGGCACCCAACCTTGGCAGCGTGCCATGAGCACACCCACAACCCCGCCGGAAATGCAGAGTGTGCTGGACGAACTGGTGGCCCGCTCCAGGAGCCTCGCCGCCGACCCCAGATGGGTCCAGGCCGGGGGTGGCAATGTTTCCCTGAAGTCAGGCACCTCCATGGCCGTGAAAGCAAGCGGCGTCTGGCTGGCTTCCATGCAGACCCCCCAAGGCTTCTCGATGCTGCACTGGCCTACCTTAAGCCAGCATGTTCAACATCTGGCACAATTCGCCGGCGCCGACCTGCAGAAACGGGCCGACACGTTGGACCGGGAGCTGGCCAGCCAGACCCCGTCCCCAAGCATCGAATCCTGGCTCCATGCCCTGGTTGGCAACGTCGGGGTCCACCTGCATCCCAACGCAGCGCTTTGTCACCTGTGCGCCGAAAGCCTTGAGATTCCCCTCCGATTGGTTCGTGACTCCGTTGCGGGGTCCTGGCCAGTGGTTGGCGTTCCCTACGCCACCCCCGGCTTGCCTCTGGCCCTGGCTCTGAAGCAGGCCCTGGACCAAGCGAACATCCCGCTGCAAGCGCCGGGTCTGATTGCCCTTTTCCAGAATCACGGACTGCTTACCGCCGCCCCAACCTGCGAACAGGCCTTTGAACTGGCCCTCCTTGTGAACCAGACCCTGGAATCGGCACTCCCAGCCCGGATCCCGTCCGAATCACCGATCACGGCCACAGCCAAAGGGGCGGATACAAATGGCCAGGTTGCCCCATACTCGCATCCCGCTGAACTCCAGCAACTCTTGGAATTCACCGCCCGCCTGGCCAGCCGAACCCCATCGTTCGCTCCATGGAACTCTCCGTCTGCCGCCACCCTGGCCAGCTTGTTCCGCCAACGACTGCTTGATCCTGAACACGTCTACTTCCCGGATCAGGCAGTATATTGCGGCCCTGAAATCCTCTGGCTTGATTCCCACTCCCCCGACCTGTGGCAGCAGGCTTGGGATTCATACCTCTTACGTTGGTTTACAGAGCCCGGGGTCGTGGTACACTCCTCTGGTTTCGCGGCGCTAAACGCCCCTGCCGGTCAACGAGTGGTGGCGAAAACTCAGGTGCTTGAAACCCTTGTTGAGCTGGGGCTTCGCACCACGACCCGACTGCGGCCACTCTCCAGACAGGACGTGAACGCCCTGCTGTTTTGGGACCGAGAGACGCACCGGCAAAACGTAACGCCCTGAACTGGACCCGGAGGTCCCTGTGGCCGAACCCCTTGCCCGAAGAATCCATCTGGTTGTCCCCATGAGCGGCAGCGGCTCTCGCTTCGTGGCCCAGGGGATTACCACCCCAAAACCGCTGATTCGAGTTCTGGGAATACCGATTGTCCAACACGTCCTGGACCGCTTTCCAGGTGTGGGAAAAGTCACGTTCATCTGCAACCGGAATCACGCCGACTCGACGGACCTTCTTGGGCAGCTTGCTGCAATCTGCCCAACGGCCAACATCCGAGTCATCGCCCCACACAAACTGGGTCCCGTGCACGCAGTGGCACAGGTCTATGACCTGATCCACGACGACGAACCCGTGGTGGTGAACTACTGCGACTTCAACTGGGAGTGGGACTTTCAGGAATTCCTGGTTCAAATGGCAAGTTGTGCCTGGGACGGTGCTGTAGTGGGATACACGGGATTCCATCCCCATCTGGTCGGCCCGGACCTGTACGCCACCATGCGGGTGGAGCAGAATCGGGTGCTGCAGATCCAGGAAAAACACGCCTTCAGCCCCGACCGCTTTCAGGAGTTCACCTCATCGGGAACTTACTACTTCGCCGCCGGCCGCACCCTGAAGTGGGCTTTTGACGCTGCCGTGGCCACGAACCTGTCGATTCAGGGTGAGTTCTACGCTTCGTCCCCCTATCAACTGATGTTGGATGCGGGCAAACGAGTGGGCTGGTTCCCAGTCACTCGCTTCTGCCAATGGGGCACCCCCCAGGACCTGGCGACCTACACGGCCTGGTCCCAGGTCTTCGAAGCGCGGTCGGCGCCCGTCCCGCCCCGGCACCACATCCCGAATCTGGTCATGTTAATGGCCGGTCGCGGAGAACGCTTCGCCTCACAAGGTTATGGCGTTCCCAAACCATTCATCCCCGTCGCCGGGTCCTCCATGGCCCACCAGGCCCTGGCCAACCTACCCTCCCCCGACAGGTTGGTGCTGGCACTCCAGACGCATATGGTGGAACAGTTTCCCGTCGAACTTGAGGCCCTCTCCACCTTGTCCGGCCAGACACATCTGCTGACCCTGGACCACCCCACTCAAGGCCAGGCCTGCACCGCCCGGCTGGCGCTGGACCTGCTGCCCGATGACCAGGAAGTGCTGGTGGCAAGCTGTGATGCCTCGTTCCGGATTGACCCGCTTCGTTTCGCCAGGTTGTTGAAAGAGTTCAACCCCGATGCCGTACTCTTTACACACACCGGGTATCAACCCGCTTGCTGGTTCCCGAATCGGTACGGATGGGTCCGCACCCAGGGCCAGGCCGTGCGGGGCGTTTCGACCAAAATCCCCATCTCCGACACCCCCGCCAGCGACCCATTGGTTGTGGGTGCCTTCTACTTCCGAACGGTGGCTCTTGCCAAATCCTGTATCGACCAATTGGTCGCTTCGGACCGCCGAACCAACGGCGAGTTCTATCTGGACGACTGCGCCGACTTAATGGCCTCTTCGAACCACAAAGTCGCCCATTTCCCCGTCAGCCATTACACCTCGTGGGGCACGCCCGATGAGTTGAACACGTTTCAATATTGGCAGGCCCACTTCCACCAGTCGCCACACCACCCTTATCGAATCGAAAACGAGACACAAACGGCCCCCCGGCCACCCAGGACTATGCCATGACCCCCACTGCCTTGCTTCTGGATTTGGATGACACCCTCTATGCCTACGCCCCCTGCCACAAAGCTGGGCTTGATGCCTTCCGGAACACCTGGGTAGCCCTTGGTTTGGGCTCCCACCAGAACGCAGAGTTGGCCTATCATCAGGCACGTACTCGGGTGGCAGACCAACTGCCCGGACAGGCCGCATCCCATCTCAGGCTGCTTTACGCCCAACTGGCCCTGGAAGACCACTTGGGCACCTCATCCCCACGACTTGCCCTGGTTTTGTCCAATGCATATTGGGACGCCTTTCTGTCGGCCATGAGGTTGGAACAGGGAGTCCTGGAACTTCTGGAGTGGGCCAGTGCCCACCAGGTGCCCGTTGCCATCGTCACGGACATGACGTCCGAACTGCAGCTTCGGAAACTCGTCCGATTGGGCATTGACCCGGCCATTAACTTCGTGGTCTCCAGTGAAGAAGTGGGCATCGAAAAGCCCTCTCCGGAGCCTTTCTTGAGGGCCCTGCAGAAGTTGGGGACACAGCCCGGACCGTCGATTTGGATGTTCGGAGACTCGCTGGAGCGCGACATCGTGCCCGCCAGCCAGCTTGGTTTGTCCGTCGCATGGGTCCGTGGGAATTCACCCCAAACCTCTTCGGCCCCCCCCGAATCGTGCCCCCCGGGGACTACCGTCCTGGCCGGGATGGCAGACGTTCAAGACCTGATTGTTGCCTGGGGAAAGAACTAACATGGAACTCTCCATTGTCTTGCCCGCATACAACGAAGCCCAGTCCCTGGCCGACCTCGTGGACCGTTTTCGGGCCATCCAAGCCAACTATTCCTGGGAGTTGATTCTGGTGGACAACGGCTCCACCGATTCAACCCGTCAAGTGATCTCTTCGTGCTCTCAACAGCCCGACACCGCTTTCCTGAACCCCCTGCTGTTGCCCCACAACCTTGGGTACGGAGGCGGCATTCTTGCTGGATTACACGCAGCCAAAGGCGAATTCCTGGCATGGTCCCATGCCGACAAACAGACCCCACCCGAAGACCTATTCGCGGCCTTCGAATTGCTTCGAAAGGCCCCTTCGCCCACCTCCACCCTGGTCAAAGGCAGCAGAGGCCGCAGACCTCTCTCGCAGCAAGCACTGACCTTGGGAATGCAGGCCGCCGCATCGCTCTTGCTGCGCCAACCCCTTCGTGACATCAATGCCCAACCCAAAGTCTTCCACCGTGGCCTGCTGGATCATTTCCGAAACCCGCCGGAGGACTTCAATCTGGACCTGTATGTCTATCACCTGGCCCTCTCACTGCGTTGGCACGTGTTCACGCTGCCCGTTGAGTTTGGACTGCGGGAACACGGCCAGTCCCGATGGGCCTTCAGCTTGCGCTCCAAAACACGCCATATCCTGAAGACCTTACGCTTCATTGCACAACTCTCAACACACCCGAAACCCAGGAAGGACAGGCCATGATCCTCATTGAACATCGGGTCAATACCGTTGCCCAACTGCGCCAGATGCCCACCGAGCACGGGGCCGAGATCGACATCCGCACCTTTGGCACAAGGTTGGTGCTGAACCACCAACCCCAACAGGATGGAGATTCGCTGGACGATTTCCTGGGAGCCTGCCGCCACGGTCCGTTAATCCTGAACGTCAAGGAGGATGGCCTGGAGGATCAGATCCTGGCCAAGGTGGACCGATTGGGAATCGCCAATGCCTTCTTCCTGGACATCACCATCCCCACCGCCCTGAGACTTGCCCGAAAGGCAGAGAAACGCTTCGCCATTCGATTCAGCGAATTCGAACCCCTGGAGTATTGCCTGCGGTTTGCCGGTTTGGCCCAGTGGTGCTGGGTCGACTGCTTCCATTCGCTGCCCCTGGACGGCGAAACGGCAGCGTTGCTGCGAAAACACTTCAAGCTTTGCCTGGTCTCCCCTGAATTGGAAGGGCACGACCCTGAAGTCCGAATTCCCGAGTTCAAACGCCAGTTGGCCGGCATCTCACTGGATGCCGTCTGCACGGATTTTCCTCAGAGTTGGAAGGCTTAACGTAACTGGCCACGCTGCCCGTTCGAACACTGCCGCCACCGCCGCCTTAGTCACAACGCAGAGTACGCGACATCCAAGAGTCTCATGCGGTGGGGAACATATTGGGATCCTTGGGATCGCTGCCCTCCTTCTTGGACAACAACCTGCCACAGGCAACCGCCCCACGCCGCAACCATAAAAAACCAGCCCGCTGCGTTCATGCCGACTTCCTCCTCCATGCCAGATTCACCAGGACACCCACGCTAAGAATCACCAGCAGCAAACTGCCACGAGAGACCCACTGCCAAAACGCCGCATCTCCCTCCACGCCACTAAGCAGAATCAGCGAATGCGGACTGGTAAGATCCTCGTGGAGCCATCCGAACAGAAGCACCATCAGCACCAAAGGAAGCACCCATTTCATCACATAGAAGAAAACCCTGGGCACCTTCATATCCGCCGAACGATTCAGCTCGGCCCAGCCGCTCTCCATGCCGTGTTTCATGTAGGCCATGAACTTGTTCTTCTCCTTGGACTTCTTGACCCGATCCGCCGAAAAAGCAAAGGCAAAAATCAAGGTCTCAATCAGAGAGAACACCACCAGCAAAACAGTTCCAATCCAGAAGTCATACTGATCCATGTAACCATACTGAAGGAACAGAACAATCGGCAAACCAAAGATAGTATACACCAGTCCGATAATAATCATCGCCGACCGTTTGCTAAGCCCCAAATTCTCTCGCAGCAGCGCCATAAACGGAGTCATCAACGCCACGGACGAAGTAATGCCCGCAAAGAAGAGTAGGGCAAACCAGAGTCCACCGAAAATCTCCCCCAGCGGCAACTTCTGGAACACCACCGGCATGGCCACAAACCCCAGGTCAAAGCTGCCTTGGGCCGCAATGGTCTTGGTCGCTTCCAACCCGAAAAACGCCACTGCGATGGGAATGGCGATGGAGGCACCCAGAATCACCTCTACGGCTTCGTTGGTAGCGGCCGTCGCAATTCCGGTCACCACACAATCGTCGTCCTTCTTGAGATAGGCGGCATAACTGTGAATGGCCCCTGACCCAATGGACAGAGTGAAGAAGATTTGCCCCGCCGCTGCCATCCACACGGCGAAGGTGCCAAGCAGGCTGAAATCGGGGTTCCAGACGAATCCGAATCCGGCATCCACCGAACGGTCCGGGAAGGCTGGATCCGGAGTGCCCAGGCTAACCACACGTACCACCAGAATGATGGCGAACAACACCAGCAGAGGCATCGCTATTTTGGCCAACTTCTCTATGCCGCCAGAGATGCCCCGATAGAGCACATACATATTGAGGCCCAGCGTCACCAGCCAGAACCCGATGGCCGGCACCATGTCCACAATTCCCTTCCCCGCCCCGATTCCCTGATAGTCCCGAAGGAAACCATTCATGGATTCCAAGTCGGTTCCCTGAAAATAGGTCTTGGAGACCGAAAACCATGTATACGATAGCGTCCATGACTCGATATACAGGTAGTAAATGGAGAATAGCAGGGGAATGGAAATCCCCAGCGACCCCAAATACTTGGCCCATCGGCTCTTCCACATCCGGTCAAACATGCC
>CAYTWV010000096.1:0-3118 GCA_964442235.1 uncultured Myxococcales bacterium
CATACGATTCAACGATCTCATTGATCATCGAAGAGGCGAGGACGGCCCAGTCGAGCAGGTTCTTTGCCTGAACGATGTTGATCATCCCGATGCCGGTCATGGCCGAAGTGCCGTTGATGAGCGATAGTCCTTCGCGGATGTGCATTTTCACCGGGACCAGCTTCTCTTTCTGAAACACATCGCTGGTGGGTTGCAGCTTTCCCTCGTACCATATTTCCCCTTCACCGATCAGGTTGAGGGCAAGGTGTGCGACAGTGAGGCTCCGTTGAAAAGCCGCTGCGTGAAGACGACGCTGCGTGAGCACCATCTGGCCTGTGCCAGGGCTCTGCGGGCCGACTACTGCGGCGATGGAACCTCTTTCACTCAGGACGGAGTGCCGGTCAGCCTTTTTGACGGCATTGGCATCCGCAGTGATGGAGAGGAGTGGGCGTTAGAGGCCGAGTGGGACTCCAATGGCGCCCGTTGTGTGGAGACTTTCCGTACCCCTGAGACCGAGCTTCCCGCCTGTCTGGTAGCCCTGGCTAAGCCCGATTGCGGGGATCCGGCGCATTTCGAGTCCGGTGCAACTCTGGTGACCGAAGTCGAGGATGTTCCGTGAGTCGAAGGTGCCGTTGCCGGCACAGGAGAGTGGATCATGGGCGAATTGGAGACCATCCAGCTTACCGCAGTCACCCGAACTCTCACGGGGGGCAAGCCTGAATTTCCACCACAACCCAGAGACCGTGGGCTTCTGATCGAACTTAGCGGCAACATGACTGGGCGAGTACACGGTTTGACGCAGAGCGAAACGACGCTGGGGCGGGGAGAGGCCTGCGTCATTTCGTTTGATGACGCAACTCTTTCACGCAACCACGCGGGCATCACGAGGCAAGTCGGCCAGTTTGTGTTCGAGGATTCAGGGTCTTTGAACGGCAGCTACATCAACCAGACCAGGACCTCGACCCATATCATGGCCCACGGTGACCGGATCCGGCTGGGATCTGGGGTGCATCTGCTGTTCCAATTGGTGGATGCGGACGCCGAGCAGGTACTGGTGCACCTGTACCAGTTCGCTGTCCGCGATGGATTGACGGGCGTGCACAACCGCCGCTGGCTGCAAGAACGGTTGACCGCCGAGGTTGCCCATGCCCGCCGGCACAAACGTGAGTTTTCTGCCATCCTGCTGGATTTGGACCACTTCAAGGTCGTGAATGATTCTCACGGCCATTTGGCCGGCGATGAAGTGTTGAAGGCCACCGCCAAAGCCATGGCCGCCAACGTCCGAACCGAAGATCTGGTAGCGCGTTACGGCGGCGAGGAATTTGTGGTGTTGGCCCGTGACAGCGGGCTTGACGCTGCCCTGGTCCTTGCCGAACGAATCCGAAGTTGTATTGCGGCCCTTGAAGTCCCGTTCGAGGGGTTGATTCTGAAGGTCACGGCCAGCATCGGAATCGCTTGCCTGGGTCAGTTGGGACCGGATGCGTGTGGCCCCGACTTGCTGGAGAGGGCCGACCAGGCCATGTACAAAGCCAAGTCCTCGGGCCGAAATCGGGTGGTGGTCTACCAGGGATAACACCGCTGCGGGTCGGCAGGGCACTGCGGGGCAGAGGCGTGGCTTGGGTGGCTATTGCGGCGGGTACGGAATCGAATTACCCGTTGGCTTTCTGGAAATCGGCCATAAAACTGGCCAGGTCCACACAGCCCTGGACGGGCAGTGCGTTATAGACGCTGGCTCGGCAGCCGCCCACACTGCGGTGGCCCTTAAGTCCCACAAAACCGGCCTTCTTGGCTTCCTTGATGAATTTGTCTTCCAACTCCTCGGTGGGCAGGCGCCAGACGATGTTCATGTTGGAACGGCAACCGGGATCCACGGGACACCGATAGTACCCTCCGCTGGCATCCATGGCACCATACAGGGCCTTGGCACGGGCTTCGGCCAGACTCTGCATGCCAGCCAGACCGCCACTGGATTTCACCCACTCCATGGTCAGTTTCATCATGTAGATGCTGAAGACCGGAGGCGTGTTGTAAAGACTGTTTTCTTCTGCATGAACCTTGTAGCTGAGATAGGTGATGATGCTCTTGGGATCCGCTGCCTTCTCCAGGAAGTCCTTGCGGATGATCACCACGGTCAGTCCGGCCGGCGCCAGATTCTTCTGGGCCCCGGCATAAATCAGGCTGAATCGGTCCAGGGGAACCGGGCGAGAGAGAATGTCCGAAGACATATCACAAACCAGCGGCACATCGCCGGTGTCGGGCCACTCTTTCCACTGCACGCCGCCAATGGTCTCGTTCGAAGTGAAGTGCAGATACGAGGTCCCGGCCGTGGGAGCCAGTTCGCTTGCTTTGGGCAAGGTGCTGTAGTTGTTGCCTGCGCCGTCCCACAGAACCTTGGGAGTACCCAGTTTTTTGGCGTCGGCAAGGGCCTTCTTGCCCCAAGCGCCGCTGACCACGTAATCGCAGTTCTTGTTGGCAGTCAGGTAGTTCATGGGCAGCATGCCGAACTGCAGGGTCGCACCACCGCCAAGCAGCAGAACCACATGGTCGTCACCCAGGCCGAAATTCTCCTTGAAGAGAGCGATGGCCGACTGGTGAACGTCGTCGTATTCCTTGCCGCGATGGGAGGCCTCGATGAGCGACATTCCCATGCCCTTGAAATCCAGCATCTCTTCCTTGGCGGTTTTCAGGGCCTCAAGGGGAAGCGTACAGGGTCCCGCACCAAAGTTATAAACGCGATTGATACCGTCTACTTGTCTCATATTTTACCTTCCTTCTTAAGGTTCGTAAGCAACTCAACAGTTTCATTACTGATTCGGCCGAGGTTCTCTTTGGTGCTGGCACCCAAATGCGGCATTTTCAGCACATTGGGGGCGGTCAGCAGAGGGCAGTCGGCCGGAGGCGGATCGCTGGTCCAGACATCGGTGGCATAGGCCGCAACATGGCCGGATTGCAGAGCGGCAACCAAATCGGGCTCATTGATACACTTGCCACGTCCGGTATTCACCAGGACAACTCCCTTCTTCATCTTGGCGATCATCGCGGCGTTGATCATGCCTTGGGTTTCGGGGGTCAAAGGCGTGTGCAACGAGATGTAATCGGCGCCATCGACCAGTTCGTCCAGGGTGGTGACCACCGTGGC
>CAYTWV010000096.1:3128-6208 GCA_964442235.1 uncultured Myxococcales bacterium
CCCAAGATATGCGCCCGATATCATTTTTTCGAATCTTGCCATGCCTGGATTGATTGTTATTTTGTCGAACATATCATCGATTTTGCCGCACTGGCTTTTATTGAAACCGCCGGACTCGATATTGATAATCTGGCTTTTTGCGGGGTCGAGGCCTTTGACCTTCATTCCGAAGGCAGCGCACCGACGAGACAACTCGGTGGCGATGTTGCCCAGGCCCACCAGGCCCAGAGTTTTGCCGTACAGTTCGGTGCGCTTGAGTTCCGTCTTGAGGAACTTGCCTTCGACCATTCCGTTGTGGCCTTCCAAGATCTTGCACGGCACGGCGATCATCATGGCAAAGGCCAGTTCGGCCACGGCAATGGCGCTGCTTTTGGGCGTATTCATGACCAGAATGCCCTTTTCTTTCGCTGCCACCTTGTCGATGTTGTCCGTGCCGACGCCACCACGAATGATGACCTTCAGGTTGACGCCCTTCTCGATGAACTCCCGGTCACCCTTGGTCTTGGAGCGAATCAGGGCAACGGTAGCCTCGGGCAGCCGGGCCTTGTCGTCGGTGACTTCCCCGAACACGGCCAGTTTGGCCGGCATCGCTGCATCGAAGGCATCACAAATGAGGATGAGCATGGCGAACTCCTTTCGGGGCAGCGCCCCGGTTGGAGGGCGCTGGTCTTCCCGCGTTAACAATCGTCCAGGCTGCGGACGAAGATTCCCGATCGCAGCTTGGGTTCAAACCAGGTCGATTTGGGGGGCATGATGGCGTTGGCATCGGCAATGGCCATCAACTGGTCCATGGAGGTGGGATAGAGCGCAAAGGCCACCTTCATGTCCAGATGGCAGCGCCGTTCCAACTCTTTGGTGCCTCGGATTCCACCCACGAAGTCAATTCGCTTGTCGGTGCGGGGATCCTTGATACTAAGCAACGGGTCCAGCACGTTGCGCTGCAGAATACTGACGTCCAGCGCACCGATGGGGTCCTTGGGGTCAAACAGACCGGGCTTCGCCACCAGTTCATACCACTCATTGTCCAGGAACATGGTGAAATGAGTCCACCCGGACGGTTCGGCGGAAGCGCCCTTGTGAATGTCGAACATGGGGGCCAGGCGAGCAAGGAACGCCTCGGGGGTAAAGCCGTTAAGGTCTTTCACCACACGATGATACCCAAGGATCTTCAACTGGTCCGCTGTGAAGGTCACGGCCAGGACATGGTTGTAGGCTTCGTTACCCGTGTGATTCGGATTGGCCTCTTTGCGAAGGTTTCGCACGCGCCAGGCAGCGGCGCTGCGATGGTGGCCATCGGCGACGTATTGGGCCGGGATGGAAGCAAAGGAATCGGCTACGGCCTTCACGTCGGCGGGTTTGCTGACAACCCAGAGGCGATGACGAATCTCGTCATCGGCCACGAAGTCATATTCAACAGGGTATTCAGCCGTCAGGCGGGCCAACAGGGCATTGTTCTCGGCCGTGGGCTTGTAGGAGAGGAAGACGGGCTCGGTGTTGGCATCCAGCATGTCCACATGCATGGTGCGGTCGTCTTCTTTGTCCTTTCGGGTCAGTTCGTGTTTCTTGATGATGCCCGACTCGTACTCGTCGACGCTGGCGCCCACCACGAACCCGGTCTGAACATGAGTGCCCATGGTTAATTCGTAGACATAGAAGCAAGGCGTTGCATCCCTGCGCAAGATCCCTTGGGCATGGAAGCTTTTCTGATTCTCAATGGCCTTGCGATAGACGGGCTCTCCGTGCACGTCCACGTCGGGTGGAAGGTCGATTTCGGCCTTCGCAATATGCAAATAGCTGTAGGGATTGCCCTCCGCCATGACTCTGGCCTCCTGAGAGTTCAGAACATCATAGGGGGGACTGGCTACCTGGCGGGCCAGGTCGGGTCTTGGTCTCCAACCCCGAAACGGCCGAACATCGGACATGAACGCACCTCCCAGACTGCCAAAATCGGCAGCAAGGGCGGGCATACACTAGGCCCGAATTGAATTCAAGCGTTTCCGGGGTCACAGCTCGGGTAGTAATTTCTATCCTTCGTCCAGCCAGACCTCCTGGTCGTGCACAAGGCCTCTTAAAGTCCCGGTCCTAGCTGCCTGGGGGCGATTCCCCGACCGAGAAGAATCAGCAATTCAGTGGAGATAAAGGTGGGGTCCCCGGGCTGTCCCGGGGACCCCGTTGCAGGATGCAGGCAAGGTCCCAGCAACAATGCGAGAGGAAGCATGCGCACAGGAACAAAAGGTTTCGGGGGTTACCCCTATTTCCTACGAAGTCAATCTAGGTAGTAGCCAATTGGTTGGCAAGGGGGGCCGCATGCCTCCCAAACTTGGCGAAAATGCCGTGGGCCCCGGCCTTGCCGAAGGTGCGGCACCCTGCGTGCGGTCGATAGCCCAGTCGACGGGGTGGCGTCGCCCCCATGGTGTCAAGGCGGGGTTGTGTGGCGGGGCAGTCAGTCGGACCAAGGCGTTTGACTATGGGGGGTGCAGGGCACACAATAGCGGCGTTCTGGGGAGGAAGACCGGGAGGCAGCGAATGAGTCGATTGAGGAAAGTTCGGTGGATTGGGATGGCGCTGCTGCTAGCACTGGGGACCTTCGGCTTGGCGCATGGCCAGCCCGCCGACAAGCCCGACAAGTCCGACAAGTCTGACCCGTCCGACAAGTCCGACAAGTCCGACAAGTCTGACCCGTCCGACAAGTCCGACAGGTCTGACAGGTCCGACAGGTCCGACAAGTCCGACAAGTCTGACCCGTCCGACACGTCCGACAAGCCCGACAGTCCCCCCCACCTTGTGGTCAGCCAATCGCCCAAGGCTCCTGATTTTGCCACGGGTCCTGGTCAGAAGGTGGTTGTAGCCACGCTTGAGGGGACCGTCGATTTGGGAATCGCACCCTATCTGGAGCGTGCGCTGGCCAAGGCAGCGGACATTGGTGCCGCTGCCTTCGTGATTGAGATGAACACGCCAGGCGGGCGTGTAGATGCGGCGTTGCAGCTTCGGGTTTTGCTGCTGGATGCCAAGGTTCCCACCATCGTGTGGATTCACCGAGAGGCCACTTCGGCAGGAGCGCTGATTGCGTATGCCAACGA
>CAYTWV010000096.1:6218-11390 GCA_964442235.1 uncultured Myxococcales bacterium
CCATGGGGGCGGCGACCTCGATTCAGTTGTCTGGCGGAGAGGCCGAGCAAGTGGATGAAAAGGTCACCAGTTTTATGCGAAGCGCCATGCGGGCCACAGCCGAAGCCAAGGGACGTGACGGCCTGGTAGCCGAGGCCATGGTGGACAAAGACATCGATCTACCGCCCCATGCCAAGGCGGGTTGGCTTTTGACCGTGGCGCACTCCCAGTCCAAAGAGCAGGGCCTGTGGGATGGGGATGCAGAGTCGCTGGATCAGGTGCTGGCGTGGGCCGGCCTGGAAGGAGCCGAGGTCATCCGGCCCGAGCAGAATTGGGCCGAGAGTGTGGCGCGTATTTTGACGGACCCCATCGTGTCGTCGGTGCTGATGAGCATCGGAGTCTTGGGCATTCTAATCGAATTCTATACGCCGGGTTTTGGTCTGGCGGGCATTGTGGGGTTCTTGTCGCTGTTGGCCTTTTTTGGGGGCCACCTGATCGTTCAATTGGTGGGTTGGGAGGAGATGATCCTACTGCTTCTGGGAGCCGTGCTGCTTGGGGTAGAGATTTTTGTACTGCCGGGCTTCGGGGTGGCTGGAGTATTGGGAATATTGGCACTGCTTGCGGCCTTTCTGCTTGCGTTGCTGGGCGTGGACTTTGGCACGGCCCTGGACCTTGGACTTGCAGGGCAAGCCCTGTTTCAAGTCATGGCATCGTTGGCTTTGGCAGGGACGGCGTTTGTGCTGCTTCTGCGGTTTTTGCCTTCGATCAAACCTGTGCGGAATTTGATTTTGAGCTATTCGCTTCGAGCTGACCAGGGCGTGGTGGCCTTGAATCAGAACGTGACCGAAGAGGAGATGGCGGGTAGCGTTGGGATTACATTGACTGACTGCAGGCCTGTGGGGAAAGCTCGAATCGGCGAGCGGAAGCTGGACGTGTACAGTCGGGGTGAAGTCATCAACAAAGGTGTGGAAATTCGGGTCGTTCGAGTCGAGGGCGCCAGGATTCTGGTGGAGCCCGTGGCGGAAGTGGATTCGACTAAGGGGTAAGTCAAGATGGAGTGGACAGAAATTCTGACAGCCGGGGCGTTCATGGTCCTGGGTATGTTCCTGCTGTTTCTGGAGGTGGCCATCATCCCTGGGTTCGGTTTGGTTGGGGTGGCCGGGGGGGCCATGCTGGGCAGTGGGATTCTGTTAATCTGGATGGGAATGGGCACCGTTTGGGGTGTGGCGTCCTTGCTTATCTCTGTCCCCCTGACCTTGCTGGCCATCGTCTGGTTTCTGCGCAGCAAGGCCAGCAACAGGCTGGTGCTGACTCACACAAATCCTGGCCACTCGTCGGACGTGCCCACACTGACCCATCTGGTTGGACGGTCCGGGGCGGCCTTGACAACCTTGCGGCCAGCCGGGTCAGCATTCATTGACAACGAGCGATACGACGTGGTATCCGAAGGGGAGTTTATCGAAAAGGGTTCTGAGATTTCTGTCGTTCGAATAGATGGAAACAGCGTTATTGTCACCAGGAAATAATGGAGGGTTTTATGCTTGCGAACATTGACAAATTGTTGGAAGGCTCCGGACTGATTATGCTTGCGCTGATTATCGTCGGCATTATCCTTTTCTTCTACTTCGTGCCCGTGGGGCTGTGGGTAGCCGCCAAGTTCTCGGGGGCTCCAGTCAGTTTGTTCGGCCTTATCGCCATGCGCCTGCGCCGAGTTGCACCCGCTGAAGTGGTGAATCCGCTGATCACGGCGACCAAGGCCGGTCTGGATCTGACGGCCAATCAATTGGAATCCCACTATCTGGCCGGGGGTCGGGTAGGCTCGGTGATCAACGCGCTGATTTCCGCGTCCAAAGCGAACATACCTCTTTTTTTCGACAAGGCTGCGGCCATCGATTTGGCCGGGCGCGAAGTGTTTGACGCGGTCCAGACCAGCGTCAATCCCCGCGTCATTACGACGCCCAAGGTCACGGCTATGGCTAAAGACGGCATTCAGTTGACTGCCGTGGCCCGAGTGACGGTGCGCACGGCCATTGACCGTCTGGTCGGTGGCGCCGGCGAAGAGACCATTCTGGCTCGAGTCGGTGAGGGCATCGTGACGACCATCGGTTCTGCCGGGTCGCACAAGGAAGTTCTTGAGAATCCGGACCGAATCTCCAAGACGGTGCTGGACAAAGGTTTGGATACCGGCACGGCGTTTGAGATTCTCTCCATCGATATTGCCGACGTGGACGTGGGCGACAACGTGGGGGCACGGCTGCAGACGGAACAGGCCGAGGCGGACAAACGCATTGCGCAGGCCAAAGCCGAAAGTCGGCGCGCCATGGCCGTTGCGGTAGAGCAGGAGAACAAGGCCAGAGTCCACGAGATGAAGGCCAAGTTGGTAGAGGCCGAAGCCCAGGTGCCGCTGGCGCTTTCCGAAGCGCTGCGCAAGGGCAGAATGGGCGTCATGGATTACGTCGGGTACAAAAACGTGCTTTCCGACACCCGGATGAGAGAAGCCATTTCCGAGATGGCTCCCGAGGACGGTTCGACACGGAAACCCGAGTAGAACCGTGAAACGCTCCAACGACCCGTTGTCTAATTTGCCCGATTTGGAGGCGCTGCTCCACGACCCGAAGCGGTTCAAGAACCGCTTGATCTGGTCCATGGTCCTTGCGCCTCCAGTATCGATGCAGCGTGCGGGGCAGCCGGTTTCGAGGCCTCCGGAAGAGCCGGAGCCTGCTTCTGGCAACGCCCCCAAGGAGGAGCCCGGTGAGTGATCCCGTGCGCATCCTTGAAGCGAAGAGTGCCCTTCCGGAGTGGCTGGATTGGGTTCTTCTTGTGGTGTTTTTTGTGGGTCCCACGGTTTGGAAGTGGATTCGCAGCGCATCTCAGCGGCTGCCTTCCGAACCCAAGCCGCGGCCCGAAGTTCGCAGGAAAGAAGCAGGCAGGCCTGCGCCGGCTGCCGCGCCACGCAAGGCCGCCAAGGCGGGTTCTGTGCCGGTTTCCCCTCGGGCGGCCTCCGCCCCTGTGCGGCCGGCGGGTCGTCCCCAGTCCAAAGACTCTTCGCAGGTAGCCAACGAACAGCGAATCGAAGAACTGGCTCGCAATGAAGCCAGTGTGTGGGGAAACGAAGCCCCGGTAAAAAAGGCGGTGTTCACGCTTGACGACTTGTCCGGCCCGGCAGCGTTGGGCCCGTTGCTGCAGCCGATGGCGACCACGCCAGCGCTGCGTGCGGTCCTTCAGAATCCCGACGTGCAGCGCGCTCTGGGCGAGCGGGTAGCCCGGGGGGCGGCCCCTTGGCGACTGGTAGGGGCCATGCAGGTGGCGGGCGTCTCGGCCGTTGGTCGAGTTCCCGGTCTTAGAGAAGAGCTGAATCGGGTCGCGGGTCTTCCCGAAGAAGGCATCCAGATTCAGTCGCTTCAGGAGCTTCAGGTGAACCCGGAAATCCTGGTTGGCGGCTGGACAGAGGTTCTGTTTGCCGATGCCCTGGGCCTTTGGATTGGCGGGCCGGCCTATGCCAAAGCCCGTGTTAAGTCGTTGGTTGAGGCGGGTTCCTTATCGCAGCTTTCGTGGAATGTACGCTCGGGCGGCATGGTTCTGAATCCTCCGGCCCGTCTGATCGCCCCGGTTCTTGCCAGTGTCTTGCGGAAATTCGGGGCCATCCGGGAAGCGCAGGATCTGGTTGCCATGGTGGACGAGGAAGAGGGTGGCCAGCTCACGCTGAACCTTCAGGGCTTGGGCCGGCCGTTTGCCATGGTCCTGCCCGAAGAAGTGCTGGTGGATGCCTCCATCCAGGTGATGCGAGCGATCATGGACGCCGAGTATGTCTCTCTGGGCAAGTGGTCCCCCTCGGCCAAGGCGCAAAGCCGATGGTCGGAGGTAATGCCCGGTGTGGCCAAGTGGGGCGACGAGCTGAAGCGTGGGCGGGTCACCCGTAATCTGAGTATTGCGAGTTCGCTGGGATTGTTGTGGGCATGCGCAAACACGTCGGTGGGCCAGGTCGAAGCGTGGCTGGCCAAAGCGCAGCTTGAAGAACCAGCAGCGTACAAACGACAGGCAAGCCGATCGACCGGGGTCACCAGCGGCGGAGTCCTTCAGCCGTTGAATCGCCAGTCACTGGTGGAATCATTGCTGGTCGGAGCCATCATGGCCCCGCCGGCATCTAAACGCGGGGCATCCCGCAGCCAGAGCTTCTTGTAGGAATCCCGAACTGTGGAGAAGACGGTGAGCCTCACCTGGGTTGAAGTCTCTCGAAGCGCCTTAGCACACAACATGAGTCTGTTTCGCTCGCTGGCCGGCGACAGCCTGCTGGCCCCTGTGGTCAAGGCGAATGCTTACGGCCACGGCCTGGTTCAGGTGGCGAAGGTGGCGTTGGAGCATGGGGCGGATTGGCTGTGTGTCAACGCCCTTTACGAAGCGGTGGCCCTTCGTGCCGCGGGCATCGATTGCCCCATCCACATTCTGGGTTACGTTTCGCCCTCCGAAGCAGAAACCGTGGTGTCGCTGGGGCTTCGGCTGGTGGTCTACAACGACGAGGTGGTGCGCCGGATTTCGGCTCATGCAAATAGCCGAGGCACCACGGTGCCGCTGCACATCAAACTGGAGACGGGAAACAACCGCCAGGGATTGCAACCCTCGGAAGCTATGGATTTGGCCCGCCTGATTCACTCGCTTCCGGGCGTGCAACTTGAGGGAATCTCCAGTCATTACGCTGACATCGAGGACACCACCGATCACGCCTTCGCTCGGCGTCAGCTTCGCCGCTTTCTGGAGGTGGATCAGGCGCTGAAGCAGGCAGGAATGCCGGCAAGAATTCGCAGTTTCAGCAATTCGGCAGCGACGATCTTGTGGCCCGAAACTCGGTTTGAACTGGTTCGACTGGGAGTGGCGCTTTACGGGCTCTGGCCCTCCAAAGAGACCTTCGTTTCGGCCATTATGCTGGGCCGAGAGACGCTGGCGCTGAGGCCCGCAGCCACGTTGAAGACAGTTATCGCACAGGTCAAGACCGTTCCTCGTGGCGAATTCGTGGGATATGGCCGCACGTTTAGAACCTCCCATGATAGCCGATTGGCCGTCTTGCCCATCGGCTATTATGACGGGTATGCCAGAGGCCTGAGCAACCTGGCTCACGTGCTGGTCGGAGGCAGCATCGCACCCGTGCGAGGCCGCGTGGCCATGAACATGACCGTAATAGACGTTACCGATGTCCCC
>CAYTWV010000097.1:0-11370 GCA_964442235.1 uncultured Myxococcales bacterium
CACCCCAACGGGCCGGACCTTGTAGACCTTTTCAATGGCCTCGATGGCCTGCAGCTTGGTCCCGCCGCTGCTCATCACATCGTCGATGATGACGATGCGGCTGGAGGGGGTAGGGGCCATGCCGATAAAATTGCCGCCTTCGCCGTGGTCCTTGGCTTCTTTGCGGTCGTGGAACACGCCCGAATCCCGGCCCCTTCGGGCCATCTCGGCCGCCGCCGCCGTAGCCATGGAAATGCCCTTATAGGCAGGTCCAAACAGCACATCGGCGTCGGGGAAGTCCCGCTCCATGGCGTCGGCCAGGAACTCACCCAGCAGGTGCAGCTTCTTGCCCGTGTCCACGTTGCCCAGGTTGATGAAGAAGGGTGACCGATCCCCGGACTTCAGGACAAAATCACCGAACTTCAATGCGCCGGAATCCACCAGGAATTGCACGAAATCGTTCTTGCTTCGGCTCACGACACTGCCTCCTTTCCAGGTTCGCTAGAGGGGAACTTGCCATCCACATATTTCAGCACACCGCTGACCACCGTGGCAGTCACGCAGCGGGTGAACGGTAACTCTAAATAGGGGTGTTCTTTGGCTTTTGTGATGACTCCGGCATGGCACGCATCGCCAGCCGTGGTCGAAAGAATCGTCAGGTCTGCCCAGTTGCCCTCCTTGATGCCGTCTCGACCCTCAAGGCCAAAGCAGCGGGAGGCACTTTTGCTGGTGACTTCCAGCAACCGGGGCAGGGACAACTCGCCTCGGTCCATCAGGTACATCGCCAAGGGGGCCAGAACCTCTATAGAGGCGATACCCGACGGCGCCTTGCCCTTCTTGGCCTTTTCGGACGGCAGGTGCGGCGCATGGTCCGTGGACAGAAAATCGATGGTCCCATCCCGCAGCGCTTCCAGCACGGACTGGCGGTCCGACTCCTCTCGAAGTGGAGGATTAACTTTCAGCATGTCGCCTCGACGCAGATAGTCATCCTGCGTCAACAGCAGATAGTGAGGGCATGTTTCGGCCCACACGTCATACCCGTCGTTTTTCATGCGGCGGACCCATTCCACCTCGTTTGCCGTGGCCACATGACACAAAATGACGCGAGGACGACGCGGTTTGGGAAGCTTCTTCAGGGCCTCTTGAAGGGTCTTCAGGGCTGACGAAACCGACTCTCGTGGACGGGCGACGTGGTGGGGCAATGGATCCTTGGAGGATGCCGGAAGAAACCTGCTGTCGTCTTCGGCATGCACACATACCCGGGGGAATCGGCCCAACACATGGCTGACCGCCTCGACCCTGTAGATGGAATCCTCGTCGCTGGACTTCGCCATATACAGCTTGGCCGAGGCGTAGGGTTCCTTTGGGACGTGGCGTGCCGGTGAGCGCGCCTGGAAGTGGACCCCCCAGTTGGTCAGGCACTTCGCATTGAACGTGGCCCGCTTCTGCGACAGCCTTCCCGGAGTCGAACACGGCGGTTTGTTGTTGGGCATATCCAACACCGTGGTCACACCCCCGGCCAGTGCTGCCTTGGAGCCATTCAAAATGCCCTCTTTGACAACCTGGCCTGGCTCACGAAAATGCACGTGGCTATCGATGAATCCCGGCAAAATCAGGTGAGAACGCGAATTGAACAACAATTCGGGGTCGTCGGGAAGTTCGGGGGCGCTGCAGACACCCACGTGCAGGTGCAGCCTTCCCTGGCTCACTTCGATGACACCCGTGACGACTTTGCCGCCCTCTTCGACCCACTTCGCGTTCGTTATGAACATGGTCTACTCCCACTCGATGGTTGCTGGTGGCTTTGTGGTCAAGTCATACAGCAACATCCCCACTTCGGGAAGCTTCGCCGCTTGTTCCTGTAAACTGGCGAACAGACCGGGATCCATGCGATACACCGAGGCCGTCATGGCATCCTTCGAGCAGATGGGCCGCAGCACAAAGGCCCGCTTCCCCTCACCATCGGTAAGTGGAAGGCTGACGACCGGCATCTGCCAGATCTCGGCCAGTTCCTTGGTCACCTCTCGGGCCAGATGGTCCACCTGCTGCAAGGCATGTACACTTTGCCGGGTCAGGTAGTGGGCTCCCAACGACAGCGGGAACTTCCGCAAGTCCTTGGGCGCAAGCACTACTCGATTCACCGTTCGCAACGTGTTGACCACCTTTGTTGCTGCGGCCAACACCCTGTCCCAATCCAAGGGACCATCCATCCATATGGCAGCGGGATGGGCATAGGTTCGCTCGTCGCCTTGCACGCCCACACTTCGGATGGGCAGGATTTGCCCTTCCAGCCCGAATTCGGCGATGATGGCGTCGAACCGGGCCTTTTCGGATTGTACGCCGGCTTCCTCGGGGCTTCCGTCGTGGGCCAGAATCCGTATGGCCAGCCCGGGGCCGGGGAAGGGCTGGCGGTCCACCAGATCGTCCGGCAGGCCCAGTTCCCGTCCCAACTCCCGCACTTCGTCTTTATACAGTTCCGAAAGGGGTTCGATAACTCGCCCCTCCTGGATCATTCGCTCGATTTCCGCCACCCGATTGTGGTGAGTCTTAATGGTTGCAGCGTTTCGTGTGCCGCCACTCTCGATGGTGTCAGGATAGATGGTCCCCTGAACCAACATCCAGCGATCTCCAAGGTCCAGCTTGCCCAACGAGTTGGAAAGCTGCTCCACAAACAGCCGGCCGATGATCTTTCGTTTTGTCTCGGGCTCGACGACCCCTTCCAGCGCCTGGAAAAAGACCGGTCCCGCCCGGTCAATCTTCAGGTGATGGAAGCCCAAGACTTCCAAGAACTCCATGACGGCGTCGGACTCTTTCCAGCGCATGAATCCGGTGTCCACGTGCAACGAGGTCACCTGCTGATTGCCTACGGCCTCGATACACAACGCCAGAGTGACCAGCGAATCCACACCACCCGAAATCAGCAGGAACAGCGGCCGATCCCCCGCTTCACGCTTAACCCGCTCTACCAGACGCTCTCGGATACTGCCCGAGTTCCACGACGGTACCGGCGTGCATCGTGTCACGAACTTCTGCAGCACCGCCTCGCCGTGAACCGTGTGGGTCACTTCAGGGTGAAACTGCAGCCCGAAAATGCGCCCGTCCAGCGACTCGTACCCCGCAATGGGGATGGTCTCGGACCAGGCTGTCCGCTTCAAGCTGGGCGGAATCGCCGTGACGTGGTCTCCGTGACTCATCCAGACGGCCTGCTCCACGGGAAGCCCCGAAAACAGGGTCGACGTGGGGTCACAGGCCAGGTTGGTCATGCCATACTCCCGGGAGTCCCCCGTGGTAACCGTGCCGCCCAGCAACGTGGCGATAAACTGATGGCCGTAACAAAGCCCAAGGATGGGAACCGTGACGTCCTGCAGTCTAAAACGCAGCTCGAACCGCTGCGAATTGGCCACGCTGCGAGGTCCACCTGAAAAGACCAGCCCCACCAGGCCCGGCTCATCACCGGACACAAAGGTCTCGGGGTCAGCAATACGGGTGAAGACCCCCAACTGCCGCAGTCTGCGGGCAATCAGGTGGGCATACTGTCCGCCGAAATCCAGGACTACGATGGTCTCTAGCAGGTTTTTTGGCATACCCTCTCCTGCTCGATAGTGCTGAAATTGTCATCGCTGATGGGCGTGGGGTACTTGCCCGAGAAGCAGGCATAACAGCAGGGGAAGTCCGCATACATTTCCCGCAGATCTTCCAACGACTGATAAACCACGGCATCCGCACCAATATACTTGCTAATCTCCTCAACTTCATAGTTGGCAGCGATGATTTCTTTCTTGATGGACATGTCGATGCCATACACACAGGGGAATCGGATGGGCGGAGCGGCCGAGATGAAATAGACCTCTTTTGCGCCACTTTCTCGAATCAGGTGCACCAGATGTTTCGAGGTCGTGCCCCGGACGATGGAATCGTCCACCACAGCGACCTTTTTGCCCTCCAGGACGTCCCGGATGGGGTTCAACTTCTGGCGGACCATGCGCTCACGCTCCACCTGATTGGGGCTGATGAAGCTGCGGCCGATGTGGTTGTTTTTCGACAGGCCTCGGCGATAGGGAACGCCCAGCGCTTCGGCCAGTCCCGATGCCGCAAAGTAGGCCGACGAGGGTACGTCGATGACGATATCGGGATGCAGGTTGGCCTTCTCCAGGTTCTTTGCCAGCCCTTTGCCCATGCGGACGCGTTCGCTGGCGACCAGACGTTTGTGGATGACCGAGTCTTCCCGGGCGAAATAGATGTACTCGAAGACACAAAACGCCTGCTCTTTCGAGTGGCACAAGGAGCTGTGCACGCGGCCTTGCAGGTCGATGAAGACCGCTTCGCCCGGGGCCAGGTCACGAATCAACTCGAAGCCCAGATAATCGAAGCAGGTCGATTCCGAGGCAAAGCTGTAGGTCAGGCCGCGGCTGGTGTACTTGCGTCCCAGAATCAGGGGCCGGATGCCGTGCTGATCATTGAACGCCAGCAGGCCCTTGTTGGCGATGATGGTGATGGTGGAATAGGCGCCCTGGATCTTCTGCTGAGTGCCATTCACACACTCGAACAAGTCGGCAACGCTCAGGTTGCCCAGGTCTTTGCGCTCCAGTTACGAGGCCAGGGTATACAAAATCAGTTCCAGGTCGTTGGAGGTCTCAAGTAACCTGTGGTTGTTCTTGTAGATGGTCTGGCGAAGCTCTTCGAAGTTGGTGACGTTGCCATTGTGAACCATGGCGATGCCGAAGGGATAGTTCACGGCAAAGGGCTGTGCATCCAGCAGATTCACCGAACCCTGTGTGGCATATCGCACGTGTCCCAGGCCCCACTGGCCCGGCAGAACCGCCATGTCCTGGTCCTTAAACACATTGTTGACCAGCCCCAGCCCTTTTTTCATGTGAAAGCGGTTGCTGAACGTGACAATTCCGGCGGCGTCCTGGCCGCGATGCTGCAAGGCCGTCAGGCCGTACACCAATTCGGGTGCCACTTCATGGTGTCCTGCGATTCCAAGTATTCCACACATGGTCTTCTCCTTCCCTACGGTTCCAGAGGCATTGTTTCGCCCGTAAAGAGCGCACGCAGGCAATCGCTATAGAACTGGTGTTCTACGGCCAACCCCCGGTGCTCCACCTCTTCGAGGCTGGAAGCGCCCGCCAGATCGACGCGTTGTTTAGCGATGACCCGACCGGTGTCGAGTCCTCTGTCCACGTAGTGAACGGTCACCCAGGTTTCGGACAAGCCGTTGCGGTGTGCCCACTCGTAGCCCCCAAGGCCCTGGTGACACGCCGTATCCGCCGGGTGAATGTTGATGATCCGGTGGGGGTACCGATCAATCAGTACCTCCGTCAATATACGCATGAACCCGGCCAACACGAGGTAGTCCAGGTTCAACGGCTCCAACAGATCGACCAGCGCCTGGTCATACTCCCGGCGTTTTCGGCCCGAAGATTCCAGTACGGCAGTCTTGATTCCAAACGCCTCGGCCTTCGAAAGTCCCCCGGCATCGGCCTTGTTGCTTACGGCCAAAACCACGTCGCACAAGCCAGCCAGCTTGCCTTCCTGCGTTTCACGCAAGATGGCTCCCATGTTGCTTCCACGACCCGAGAACAGGATGGCGACTCGTTTCTTCACTGGTCCCATCTCCTTCGACCGATGTCCTTTCGAAAGAAAGCGCCCTCAAATGTGACCTTTTTGATTTCTTCGTACGCCTTGTGAATGGCCTCGTCCAGGGTTTCCCCCCGACAGACGATATTCAGGACTCGACCTCCGGCGGTGACCAGTTGATCTCCGGCCAGACGAGTCCCCGAGTGGAACAACATCGTCTCTTTCGCCAGCAGGTCAAGCCCGGTGATGGCCTTGCCCGTTTCGTAGGCGTCGGGATAGCCGCAACTGACCATGACCACATCCACCACGGTGCCCGGGTGGAACTCGACTTGAACCTGCTCCAGTCGCCCTTCGGCACAGGCCAGTAACAAGTCGGCCAACGAACCCGCCAGTTTGGGCAGCACCACTTCCGCTTCGGGATCGCCGAACCGAACGTTGTACTCCAGCAACTTGGGACCGGCGGTGGTCATCATCAATCCGAAGTAGATGACACCCCGATACTGAATGCCTTCGGCCTTAAGCCCGGCCAGTGTCGGAGCCACCACGTCGGCGTGAATCTGGTCCATCATGGCCTGGGTCACCCAAGGCACCGGCGTAAACGCTCCCATACCGCCCGTGTTGGGTCCCAAATCCCCGTCATTCAACTGTTTGTGGTCCTGGGAGGGGCTCAGCAGCCGGACGGTGGTCCCGTCGGTCAATCCCAGAATGGACAACTCCTGGCCCACCAGTTTCTCTTCCAGCACAAAGGGTGCGTCGGAACCGTACCGTTTCTGGGCCTCGTCGATGGCGTCCAGCGCCTGGGCGGCAGTATCGCAGACCCACACGCCTTTGCCGCCGGCCAGACCGTCGTATTTCACCACCACGCCGCCTTGCCAGCTTTCGGCATATTCCCTGGCCTGGTCACACCCTTTGGCCGTCAAAAACCGAGCCGTCGCCACATGGTGCCTGTGCATAAACTGTTTGGACCAGACCTTGCTGCCTTCCAGCATCGCCCCGTCGGCCCCAGGGCCAAAGGCCGGAATGCCCACACGGCGTACTTTGTCGGCCAGGCCCTTGGTCAACGGTGCCTCGGGCCCAATGACCACCAGATCCACATCCCTGGACTTCAAAAAGAGCGCCAAAGCGCTCTCCTCGGTGCCCCAATCCCCGGCCAGGCCGTCCGCAGGAACTATGGATGGTTTCACCGAGTTAGGGATCCCCGGATTACCAGGCACACAAAAGACGTTGTCGAACCCTACATCCAGCCCCAATCTCCAAACCAGGGCGTGTTCCCGACCTCCTGAACCGATGACGGCAATTCTCATGGTGCCACCACCTCATACAACCTGGCGGTAATGTCGTCACACAGTTCGGCGGCCTTGCCCAGATAGGTCTCGGGTTTCAGCTCTCGCAGCCGTTGTTTGACCTCGTCCTTCACGGCCAGTTGGTCGATGAAAGAAGCCAGCAGTTCCGGAGTCATGGACTGTCCCCGGGTCAGGTGTTTCAGTTGGGTGTAGGCATCTTCGCCCGTGAGGGTTCGCAGCACGGTCTGGATGGGTTCGGCCAGCAATTCGGGACAGGCCTGCAATTCGGCCAGGCACAGTTCCCGGTTCAAGCGCACGCGGCCCAGACCTCGCAGCGTTTCGTTTACGGCCAGGTGGTGGTGGCCCAGCGCCACGCCCAGATTGCGACTGACCGTACTGTCGGTCAAATCACGCTGCATGCGGCTTCGGCAGAGTTTGTCAGCCAGGAAAGCCAGCATCGTATTCGAGATCTGCAAGTTGCCTTCGGAATTCTCAAAGAAGATGGGATTGACCTTGTGGGGCATGGTCGAACTTCCCACTTCACCCGGTTTCAGGGCCTGGACCAGATAGCCGTAACTGATGTAAAGCCAGAAGTCCTGGTCCAGGTCCATGACCACGTTATTGAACTGCCGAACGATGTTGAAATAGTCGGCCCAGGCATCGTGGTCCTCGATTTGGGTGGTCAGCGGATTGAACTCCAGGCCCAGCGAATTCACGAAACGCCTGGAGAATCCCTCCCAATCCACATCGGGGGCCGCAGCAAGCAGGGCCGAATAGTTGCCCGTTGCGCCGTTCAGTTTGCCCCGAAACGAGTGGCCGCAAAGCTGCCCGTAATATCGAAGCGCCCGATTGGCTAGAACAGCCACTTCTTTGCCCGCTGTGGTGGGGGTGGCGTGTTGGCCGTGGGTTCGAGCGGGCAGCGCATCGGTTCGCCACTCTACGATCCGCTCGCCCAGCCGGGCCAGAAACTCCCGCCAAAGCGGCTTTTGCACCGTGTCGACGTATTGCTTCAACAGACAGGAATAGGCCAGATTGTTCACATCCTCAGAGGTCAACCCAAAGTGAATCCGGTTGGGGTTGGCCAGCACCAGGGCATCACGCAGGAAAACCTCACACGACTTCACGTCGTGGTTCAACGTGCTCTCCAGCAGCTTGATGGCCTCGTACTCTTGCGGACCGAAGGACCCCAGCATCTGCTCGCAGCGCTGTTTCTCCGAATCGTTCAGCTTCGGGAAGACGCCGGTTTCGTCCAGAGCCATGGCGAACCGAATTTCCACTCGGCAGCGCTCTCGATTCAGGGCGAATTCGCTAAAGAACATCCTCAGCGGATCCAGGCGTTTGGAATAACGCCCGTCCAGCGGAGAGATGGCCAGGCTGGGATCCCCGTTCCAGGTCATGACTACCACCCCCGAGCGTCCAGGTCGGCCTTGCGCAAATCGTCTTTCATCTGCCGAATCTCTTCATTCATGCGTTCCCGCAGCGAACGCAGGTTCAGCGCCCGAACGGCAATCAGCGCCGCACAATCGGGGCGAACTACGGTAGCTGCCGGGACCTTCGAGGGCATCATCAAGCTGCTGTTCAGGTTCACCATCATGTCCACCCGGTCTTTGAAGGGTGGGCAATTGATGACCGGAATGTTCAGGTTTGCGGCCAAGGCACCGCCCAAACCGTTGGATTCGCCGGCCACGGCCACCACGGCACCGGGCTCAATAGAGTGATTGTATTCCGCTGCTATGCCCTCCAGGCGTTCGCCATTTTTGTGCGCCGAAACCACCCGAAGTTCGGCCTTCACACCATATCGTTCAACCTGTTCGGCAATCTTGCGGCAGTGATCCATGTCCGATGGCGAGCCCATGATCACGGCCACGTAGCCCTCTTTGATCAGGCCCTTGCGAACCAGACTGGCATAGACTCGGGCATAGATGTCGTCCGGCGTAATGACCGGCCAGCCCGTGATACGCTGGAAGATCTCTCGATACCGTCGGGCCGTCTCTTCCACGACGTCGGGCGGCAAAATTCGGGGGTATTCGCCGGTCACTTTGTCCCGGTTGGCCATCAGCCATTGGCGCACGAATTCCTTGTCCAGTTGGGGCACCTTGTCCGGATTTTCGTCGTACCGCTGCTGCTCCCAGAAGCGGCTGGAGTCCGGAGTGTGGATTTCGTCAATCAGTACCAGTTCGCCGTCAATCAGGCCGAATTCGTATTTGGTGTCGGCCAGAATCAGTCCCTTCTCGGCAAGGACCTTGGTTCCCCGCTCGAACAGAGCCAGAGAAATCTGCTCCATCTGGCGGTACATGTCCCGGGTAGCCAGTCCCGAGGCGACGATGCCATCAGGGGTGATCTCCTCGTCGGATTCGGACTTGGTGGTTGGGGTGACGATGGGCTGGGGAAGCCTTGCGTTGTTGGTCAGACCGTCAGGTACTTTTGTGCCGCTGAATTCACGGCGTCCCTGCTGGTAGCCTCTCCAGACCGAGCCGCTAAGGTAGCCGCGCACAATCATCTCGACGCGAATGGGTTTGGCCTCTTTGACCAGGGTCACGTTGGGATCGAACATCGACAAGACATGGTTGCCGACGATGTCCTGGGTCGCCTCGAACCACCACGTTGCCAGGCGGTTCAACACCTGCCCCTTGTCGGGGATGGGGGTCTTCATCTTCAAGTCGAAGGCCGAGATGCGGTCGGTGACCACAATCATCCGGGTCGATGCGTCCACCCGGAAGCTGTCGCGCACCTTCCCTTCGTGGATCTTCTGCAATTGCGGGGTTGTCAGACGGTCCAAACAGTTCATTCTCTCCTCCTAGTGCCTGAAGTGGCGAATACCGGTCATCACCATGGCCACATGCAGTTCGTCGCATGCCTGGATGACCTCTTTGTCACGAATGGAACCACCGGGTTGGAACACGGCTCGAATGCCGTAAGCGGCCGCCAAACGAACGGAATCCGGGAAGGGGAAGAAGGCGTCGGATACCAGATAGGCCAGCCCCAACTGCTGCTTGACGTACAGGTCCTTGGCTTCCCCGGCCGGGCCGCCCTGGGCGTCATATTCAGCTTCCAGTGTGGCCACCGAACGTTCCATGGCCAGACTGGTCGAGTTCACTCGATTGGGCTGGCCGCTGCCCATGCCCAACAACTGCATGGCATCGCCCGTTCGGCGCACGACCACGATGGAGTTCGACTTCACTTGCCGCACTGCAACAAGACCGAATTTCAGCAGCGGTTCGTCGATGGGGCCAGTGCCGTATTGAGTCACCTGCTCCAGCTTCTCGAACAGCTTTTCATCGTTGTCCTGCACCAGCAGCGACCCACGAACGAATTTCAGCTCTTTGGCCGGCCGGTTGGTCTTGGGATCCAGCTTCAGAATCCGCAGGGCCTTGTGTTTCTTCAGGTACTCGACCACACCCGTTTCGAATTGGGGGGCCACCACAATTTCGACAAACTTACGTTTGCCCTTGTCCTCGTGATCCAGGTCCAGGAAACGTGCGGCGTCCAGGGTCAACGTCCTGTTGAAGGCAATCACCGAACCGAATGCCGACACCGGATCCGCTGCCCAAGCCAGCTCAAAGGCCTGCTGCAGATTCGGGGCCGAGGAGATGCCGCAGGGATTGGTGTGTTTGATGATGGCAACCGAGGGTTCTTCCAGGTCGGCGACGGCATCCAGAGCGCCCGCAAGGTCGACCAGGTTGTTGTAGCTGATCTCTTTGCCGCCCAGGATTTCCATGCCTCGGAAACCCGGATACTGATCGTTGCCGCTGAAATAGACCGCCTGCTGATGGGGATTTTCGCCGTAACGCAGATGCTCGGCACCCGTGTAGTGCAGGCGCACCGAGGGTTCTCCCGCCAGGGTGTCCATGTGGTCGGCGATGGCGCTGTCGTAGGCAGCGGTCTGAGAATAGGCGATCCGCATGAGCTTGGTGCGGGTCTCCAGGCCCAAGGCGCCCTGGTTGGCGTCCAGTTCCTGAATGATGGCCGCATAGTCGCCGGGCCGGGTCAATACGGCCACACCACGGAAGTTTTTCGCAGCGGCCCGAATCATGGTGGGGCCGCCAATGTCGACGTACTCGATCAACTCGTTCAGGGGCAGGCCCTTGTCTCGATATTCACAAAACGGATAGAGGTTGCAGACCACCATGTCGATGGGATCGATGGCAAGCCTGGCGGCCTCGTCCGCATCCCGTGTGCGGTCGAACAAAATGCCCGAGGCCACCTCGTAGGACAACGTCTTCATGCGCCCGCCAAACGCCTCGGGCTTCTTGGTAATTTCGCTGATGTCGGTCACGGGAATTCCCGCTTCTCGCAGGGCCTTGGCCGTGCCACCCGTACTGATGATCCGGGTGCCGAACTGATGCAGTTTGGCCGCAAGTTCCAGGACGCCCGTTTTGTCCCACACGCTGATCAATGCCGTTTTGATACCACGCATCGGTCTCTCCTTACCGGGAAGCGATCACATTCACGATGTTTCGGAAAATCTGCAGCACCTCGCCGTCATCTCCCAACTTGGGAGAGAGTCGCTTCTTCAGCGGCCACTCCG
>CAYTWV010000098.1:0-11278 GCA_964442235.1 uncultured Myxococcales bacterium
GCCACCGCTGCCGTACCCACGCCGGCCCCAATAATGGCAGCTCCGCCTGGCAGCACCGCAAGGGTCCCAACCGGGGTCGACAAGGTGCCCATGGTCCCACCCAAACCCGCTACCGTGGTCGAAATCTCTTTCCCATAAGACTGAGCCCCCTGCTTCACGGCGTTGTACCCGTTTTGCAGGGTCTGACCCAGCGAACTGCCCGACTGCGCCGCTGCCGGAGCATTGGGCGTAGCCGACACCGCCGGCGTCTGCGGGATGATCAGATTTCCGGTCAAGTTGGGCTTCCCATAGGGCCCCCCAGACTTCTCGTTCAGGTCCCGGAAGATGGTCATGACCCGGTCGGTGCCCGGGATGTTCTTCACCCAGACGTCGTGCACCCAACCCCCTTTTTCGATGGCCCCCACATAGTTGTACCCGTCCAGGGCCTTTCCGAAGGCATGCACAGCCTTGATTTTGCCCTGCTGGAATAACCCACACACCGCATCCAGGCTGCTGCTGCCCGCCTGCCATTCAAACGCCGCCAACCCGATGGGGTCCACGTTGTTTACCGGATCGTTTTCCAGGAATGCGTACCGATTCCAGGACTCGGGACGAAGCAGTTCGCCCGGATGCAGATCCGGGGCGGCCCAGGAACCCACCAGAGGGTCCATCCAACGGGCCGGGAAATGGACCAATCCACTTAGCGAATCGGTGAATCTTCCCAAATAGCGGTGGGCGTTGGGCACGGTCTCCTCCACAACAAGTGGCCGACCGAACGGGGAATACAAATACCGATTGGCGATTTTGCCACTACCATCCACCAGCGCCATTACACTTCCCTGAAGGTCTCGTACATAATAATAAGCCTGACCCTCTGCCAGGAACCCCACGGCATCTTCCCCAAACGGCGGCAGCAGATACGTCCGCTTGACATCGCCCTTTTCCAGGGCCGCCAAGGGTCTGCCTTGCAGCAGCACAAACCGCTGGGCGGAAGTGGCATCACTCCATCCCACCAGATTGCCGTCTCCGTCCAGTTCGAACCTGGAGGGCCCCGAAGCACCCCCCAACACCTCGGCCAGTCGCCCCATAGGGTCGTAACGGAACTGCAATGGGCCGGGCACCAGGCCGCCAACACCCCCGGCACTGGATGGCACCGAAGGGACCGCAATCACAGCCCCGCCAACGTCGCCGCCCACTACATCCCGAGTCAACAAGGCACCTGCAGCCTCATAGGTTCTGTTCCCCCCTGGTCCGGCCACAGCCTGCTGCCCGGGTCCCCGGGTCACCGCCTGCGCACCAATTTGGGTCAGGCTACCGGCCGCATCATGAATGTACATCTCCTGGCCCGCCACCGGCATGGTGGCCGAGGTCAAACGCCCCTTGGAATCATATTGGTACGTGAATTCCTGGCTATCGATGGATTTGCCCACCAGACGTCCCGATGTATCATACTTGTATCGTAACTGAATCACCTGGCGTCCATCGGGCGCAAACCAGGTCTCTTGGCTGATCCGCCCGGCATCATCCCGACCATAAGAGGCCTTCATGCCACCCTCAAATTGGGTTTCCAGCATGCGGCCCTGCGGGTCGTACGAATGTTTGACACCCAGCGTGCCCGGCCCTTTTAGCGACGTGGCTTGCCCCTGGGCATCATATTCGTAGCTGGCCAGCGTCTGGCCCAACCCCAGAATCTGTGTGGGCCTGCCAACGGGATCACGAAGGAAGGTCAACCGGGCAAAGGTCTTGCCATCCACCAGGGCTTCCATCTGTTTTTGAGAGTCATACGCATATTGCACATCGTGAGAGGGCCCCGAATCCGACGAAACCTTGCCGTCGGCGGTGTATCCAAGCCGGCGCAGACTCTTTCCCCCGCACTGAATCTCTTTCAGACGGCCCCAACCATCCCTGACGAATTCCTGCGAAACCGAATCGCCCGTCGTCCAGCCAGCCAACAAACCACCGGGTGTCCACGTGGCGCCTGATTTAATCTGATCAAAGCCCTCCACTTGTTCCATACTTCCCGTGGCACTGTAGGTGAACCGGGCTTGCTGACTGGCGGGATTCCGCAGTGCCGTCAACCGGCCCTGGGCATCCCACTCGTACCGATACTCTTCGCCGCCCAGTTTGACCCAGGCCAGCTTGCCGTCGGGGCCATATCCCAGTTCCCGGCGCCGACCATCAGGCTCTTTAATCTCTGCCAGGCGCCCCAACGTGTCCCACCGGTATTCGGTCTTGCCACGCCACGTGCTGTTCCAGACCAGAGGCCGCCCCAGCCCGTCGTATTCCCACGTCACTTCTTCACCGTTGCTGCGCTGCTCTCGGGCAATCCACCCCTCGGCAGTGTAGGTCAGTACCGTTTTCAGGCCGTTGGGCTCCACAATCTCCACAGGGCGCCACTGCACCGGATTAGTTGGATCGGGCTCGATCCTGGCCCGCTTGCCGCTCGCCTCGGTCAGCCACCCCGTGCCGTCGGCTTCCCATTTAGCCGTCAGCCCCGACGAACCGCCCGTGCGCTTCACCAGACGCCCCAAGTCGTCATATTCATAGGCCAACGGAACCCCGTCACGACCCGTTTCCGTGCCGACCCGACCGGCCGCATCCCAAGTCGCCTGCCACAAAATCTCGGTTCCCTGCACCACCTTGATCAGTCTGCCGGCCGCATCGTAGCTGTTCACTACAGGCAGCGCTCCATCCGCTGCCGAACTGGCCAGCAACCCCGCTTCCGTCCACTGCAGCACCGTCGTGACCCGCCCATCAAACGTCGAAGTGGGCCGCCCCATGTCGTCGTACTGGACCCTCTGGATCGAGACACCGTCCCGGCGTGCCTCCACCAGACGCCCAGCCTGGTCGTAGGTATACTGCGTCTTTCGCCCGGCCGGATCGCTGCTCTCTTGAAGCATCCCATCGCCGTTCCAGACAAAGGCCTCTGCCTGACCCACCGCATCGGTCTGTTGAGAAAGACGCCCGACAGAATCGTACGTGAACTTCCAGGCCCCCCGAGCGGAATCCTCGAACCGAATCACACGGCCCATACTGTCGAAGGTCCGCTTCTGGGTGCGACCGGCCCCGTCCGTGACCTGGGTCATCCTTCCCGAAAGATCATACTTGTACTCGCTGACTTCCTGGCCAGCCTGCTTGCGACTGATCCTGCCGCACTTGTCCCGAGTCCAAGACCAGACCTTGCCAAATTCGTCCTGCAGTTCCTTCAACCGGCCCGACTCATCATAGGCCAGCGTCACTTTCCTGGTTCCGTCGGTGACCGCCGCAAGGCCCCAGACACCCCACTCAAAACGCCTTAGAGCACCACCGGGCAAAACCACCGAAACCGGCCGACCCTGGGCATCCCAAACCACCCGGGTGATGCGCCCGCCCGGCTCTTCCAAAGAGAGCAAACGTCCCGTGTCGTCCAACTCTTTCCGGGTCATATTGCCTTCGGCATCGGTAATCTGATGACTGTTCTTTCCGAACTGATGATAGACCGCCCTGGTCTTGTCGCCCGGATTGGCCACCGTGGTTCGCACGCCTGCGGTGCCCGGCTGGTAAGTCACTTTCCACGGCGTGCTGCCGACCATGTCCACCGCTTCCAATCGCCCCTGACCATCGTATTTCAGCGTCGTCTTGGCCCCCCCTTTCGAGGTTCCCAGCAGTCGCTCCTTGCCCTGATAGGTGTACGCCACGTGCCCGTTAGGTCCCTTCACGCTCTCCAGCATTCCCCCACTGCCAAACAGGTACGAAATCGACTGACCGTCGGGCAATACGGCCTCTTTCAACTGCCCATCGGAGTAATAACCGAACACCAACTTGCTGCCGCCAGAGTCCACCAGGCGAAGCAACCGGCCCTGGTCCCACTCAAACCGAACCACCGACTCGCCAACCCGCAGCCCCCGGACACGTCCAAGCAAATCGCACGCCACTCCGGTTTTGCCACACCAGGGAGACTGGGGACCAAACCCGTAACTCCAACCCCCGCCCGGCAATGAACCGTTGGGCACCTGCCCGGCCAACACACGCTCCAGCCGAAACGTGGTGCCACCCACAAACCACTCCGCATCCAACTCGGTGGCAATCACGATGCCCGAGAAGGGCGCCAGATGCAGCGTGCTGGAAAACGACCACATCGTGCTGGCCAGGGCCTGCAATCGGCCCGGAAGCGACGGGTCCAGAAGCAACGTAGTTGGTGCCTCGGCCGGTATCCACTGGGATGCCGACGCCTTCTCGGACCACGAGGGTGTGCCCGGGCAGCCTTCCATCTCCTTTTGCAGCGTCGCCCACTTCTCTTCGTCCGCTTTGGCCGCCGCCAAAGCCGCTGCCTTAGCATCTTCGCCCGCAGTATCCGTTGCCTTGTCGGATTGGGCGCTGGCGGCCTCTTTGGCCTTCTGAGGCGCCTCTTCTTTCGGTTCCCCCTTCGGGTGACATCCCACACACACCGCCGCCATCAAGAACACAACCAGCCATGAACCGCTGCGATTCCACAGTCTCATGTCAACCTCGTGAGTAGAGTGGCCAGTATCGATCACGCCACCACAATTCGCAAGGTCCACAAGGCCCCCGTTGCCACTTGTTCTTGTCCCCCGCAAGCGCCCTATGGTAGCGTCCGCGTGCTGCCAAACGCCCCAACCAGGGTCGTTCGGGACACCAAAAGAGGAAGGACGATGTTGAAGCGCCCAGCTACCTCCGAACACACCCTTCAATCCAACGGCGAAGCCCAGACCGAATTGCTGGGCCAGGCCCTGGGCCGATGCCTCCAACCCGGCGACGTGGTGGGCCTGGTGGGCGAACTCGGGGCGGGAAAAACGGCTTTTGTTCGCGGCGTGGCACAAGGTGCGGGCGTCCCCGCCGGCATCCCCGTCAACAGCCCTACTTTTACCATTATGAACCTCTATGATGCCCCCGAAATTGGCATCTGCCATCTGGACTTGTACCGCCTTCCCGGCATGGACGAGTGGGAAGGTGTGGGCGTCCCCGAACTGCTTCGAAGCGGCCGGGCCCTGCTGGTCGAGTGGGCCGACAAGTTCCCCGAACACCTTCCCGAAGACACCCTCTGGATCCAAATCCAGATCGACTCTCCCGACGACCGCACCCTCAAACTGCAGGCGTTTTCCGAACTGGCAACCGAGTTGTTGGAACAGTGGTGTTCCCAAACCCAAGAATCCTGAGTTATTGCGGTGCAACCTGGTCAGTTTTGCCCATAGGACTGGCCAAAATTTTGGTGCCATTTCCGGCAACAGCCGGGGTTTATGGGTAGTGGGCCAGGACGGCACCATCTTGCACAAGGCAGCGCACGCCATGTAAGTTGGGGATTCGGACATCGCCTTGGCCCGGCAATCCGGCCATAGGAGCGAACATGCGAGTTGCTTTTTCCATTCTGATTCTGATTCACGGCCTGATCCACATCATGGGCTTTGTGAAGGGCTTCGATCTAGCCCCTATGGAACAGTTCAAACTGCCTATCGGCCGGCTGGCCGGCATATTGTGGCTGATTGCTGCGGCCACCATGGTGGCTTCTGCGGTTGCGTTGCTGCTGCACCAACCCTGGTGGTGGATGATTGGGCTTCCGGCCCTGCTGCTCTCGCAGGGTCTGGTGTTCGCCTTCTGGACCGACGCCAAGGTGGGTACCGTTCCCAATCTGATCATGGTCCTGCCGCTGGTGGTGGCGATTCTGGGCGCCTGCCCCAGCAGCTTCGCCAATATGTACACAAACGAGTCGCAGGCGGCCCTGTCGACCATGCAGACCCAATCCGACCTGATCACCGAGCAAGACCTGGCCCCCATGCCTGCTTTGGTGCAGCAATACCTGCGAAGGGTCGGTGTGGTGGGCAAACCCCATGTGGCCGCCTTCCAGGCCCGCTTTCACGGCAGGTTTCGAAACGGATTTGATGCCGGGTGGATGGAGTTCTCCAGCCAACAGGTCAACACCCTGAATCCCTCGGCCAGATATTTCTATATGGAAGCCAGCAAGTTCGGTATTCCCATGGATGGACTGCACCGCTTCACCGGAAATGTGGCCCAGATGCAAATCCGCATCGCATCGTTGGTCCAGGTGGTGGACGCCAAAGGCCCCGAGATGAACCAGGCCGAAACCGTCACCCTCTTCAACGATATCTGTGTCATGGCCCCCGCCGCATTGGTCGACGCCAATATCAAGTGGACCCCCCTGGACCCGCGCTCGGTACGTGCGGAGTTCACCCGAGGCGATATCACCATCTCGGCTACCCTGGTCTTCAACGACCAAGGCGATCTGGTCGATTTCCTCTCCGACGATCGCTTCTTCAGCGCCGACGGCAAAGAGAATCTCCGCCTGCCCTGGTCCACCCCCATGTCCGAACACCGCCAGATCATGGGCGTTCGTCTTCCCGGCCGCGGCGACGCCACCTGGCACACTGCCGACGGCCCCTTTGTGTATGGCGAATTTATCTTGGATGAAATCCGGTACTACCCGTAAGGCTCAGCCTTCCCAGCCTTTCAGATAAACCAGGAACGTCGTCCCGTGCCCCAAGGTGCTCTTGCACACAATCTCACCTTTGGCCCGGTCAACCAGTCGCTTCACAATGGCCAATCCAAGCCCTGACCCGTCGCTGGAGTGCCGTTTGGCATCCGTAGATCGGAAAAACTCCTGGAACAGTCGCTTCTGGTCCTCTTCGGAGATTCCGATACCCTGGTCCGACACCGTCAAGAGATAGCGCCCATCCACCAGGCCACTGGTCACCGTGACGATGCCTCCGCCCCGAGAATACCGAATGGCGTTGGAGACTAGATTCGAGGCCACCAACAGCAGGTCCGACTGGTCGATGGCCAACTTCGCTTGAACCGCTTCAAGTTGCACAGCCAAGGTCAAGGCCTTGCGTTGGGCCGTGATGCGATACTCGTCAATCAACGCCTCTAGTTGGCCGAACGTCCCCGGTACCACCGGTCCCTGCGCTGCCTCGGGGTTCTCAAGCCGGGCAAACTGAATCAAATCCTTGATCAGCGCAAATGAAGACTGCGATCGGGATTGCGCCCTATCGACAAAATCCAGCGCCTTGGGGTCCATCTCGCTTCCGTAAATCCCCTTCACCGCTTCCAGCAACTGGATGGTCGCCGTGATGGGCCGCTTCATCTCATGCGCCACAGTCCGGAAGAACCCCTCTTTCAACTCCTGATTGCGCTTCAATTCCTGATTGGCCTGCGCCAACTCCGCAGTCAACTCCTCCAGCCGCTCCTCGCGCCGCCGCACTTGCGAAGACAACAGGGATACCAGATACCAAAGCACCGAACTGCCAAACAGGAATGCTGCCGAAATTCCCAAAACCCAGTACGGATTGTTGTAGATAGGCTCCACAAAAATCCCGGGAACGGGCAGATGCGGCACTATCCCGAAATATTCGCCCCACAAAATGGCCAGATAGAGTGCGTTCGCCACAAACAAAACCACCAGAGATCGTGAACGAATCTCAAAAAAACAGGCGATGATCACGTGAATCAGAAAAAGACCCGAAAACGGGTTCTCCGCACCCCCAAACAGGTGAATCAAAACCGTCAGAGCCCCCAGATCCACGACCATCTGCGCACGACTCATCCGCAAAATGAACGCAGGCGTCAACGCGTCAAGGCCTCTGGCGGCCCGCTCCCACGAAACATGGAACCCCACGTTGGCCACAAGCAGCACCGCCAAAACCACAAACGTCGGCCCGATTTCCGGCTCCCAGCCCAGAAGCCCGCTGGCAGCAAGCAGCGCCAGCAGCACCCCCGCCACGGCACCATACCGGGCGTTGATGAACCACTTCAGAGCCACAAAGCAGCGTCGAATCCGAGTCATGCCCTCTCCCTACATCTCCGCAGGAATGAACCCGAAATAGCGCCCCATCCAGTAGGGCAGCAGGTAGCCGGCTGGCGGATCGGCCTCCAACAGGTTCTCGGCACAAACCTCGATTTCGTTGGGGTCATTCCACCACTCAAACACCGTCGAACACCGCAACTCCACCGGCACCGGGTCCTTGGCCAGCGGACCATGACGTTCCGAGGTACACCAGACCTCCAGCGCCGAATTGTCCCGAGCATGGCGCACATTGCTGGACGGGAACGCCCTCATCGAGCACAACCCCTCATCCACCAGTCGCAACGCCTCGTCCGGCTTCTCGGGGTCCGCACCCATCATGGCCGCCAGTATGAAATTATAGAAGGGGTCCTTCTGCGCCCAGATGTCCCGACCCTCTTTGTCCGGACCCTTGGTCTCCTTCTCCATCTCTTTGCGGTACAGCGCAATGTTGGCCGGGTCGTCCTCCAGCCACATCAGGTTCAGGTACGAAAGCATGGCCATGGAAACATTGTCGTAGTTCGTGCTGCAGCCCAGCGCCAGCGCCATCGCATTCAGATACGTGCGATAATCCTTGGGAAGTTCCACTCCCTGCTTGATGCACGCCAGTTCGCCCGACTCCTGCAACAGGCAATCGTGATAGGCCGAGACCAAATCGGGTTCCCCCGTCACCGCCGCAGCTACCAGCGTCCAAGTCAGCGCCAGCAGAGCGTTGTATCCAGGGAATTCATCCATGGCCATGGCACTGGCCGACCCGTACCGGGTATTACGGCCATCGTAATCATTGATCCAGTAATTGTACTTCACCAGATGCCGACCAATGCGGGTCAGCAGGCTCTTGGCCATCTCGGTGCACTCGGGATCGTCCACCAGTTTGGCCACGACCCCAAGCGCAAACACATGCCCCGAGTACTCGTCCTTGCTTGCATTTCTCTGCCAACAGAACCCCGCATATTTAGCATCGGTACAGTGTTCTGTGTCTTTCTTCCAGTCTCCAGCGCCACCGTTGGCCGTCGGATCCCACGTGATGAAACAGCCATCCGTGTCTACCTTCACCCACTTGTTCCCCACCATCTTGTCCGAGGGCGGGGAATACTCGTCGTTGGTGCCGGGGCAGAACATACCAGGCAGTTCGGGATTCCGGAAATCTCGGGTGTACAGACCCTCTTTCCCAGTGATTTCCATCATATAGAACATGCCTCGAAGCACGGTACGCACTTGCGTCAACGCTTCGGCTTCCTTCGTCGTGGCATACCGGAAGGCCTGCGACGCCAGGTACAGACTGGTCCACAACCCACTATTTTCCGCCAGGTCGTGAGTGCACTCTTTGGGCAACTCCGAGTCAGGAACGATGGTCTCCGGGATGGCCGTAGTACAGCGCACGTTATACACCAACGAATAGGGCTTCTGGTCATCAAAGCTGGTAACAACCTGATGCAGCTTAGGGGCAATCCAGTCATAATAGGCAGCCTTTTGAGCCAAGGTCTGCTCCAAAGCCACCTCTTCGCATGCCGTCCACGCCAGCTTTGGGGCGTCCCATGGCGTTCGATAGTCGAATCCCGTCTGCACGTCCGTGGTGTCGCCGGGCAAGGTGCCATCCGGAACCTTCACGTCGCTCTCCACATCGGGCTGCGGCGCCGTGTCGGTGCGCACATCCAACGTCCCATCCTGCTTCAGGTCCTGGGCAGCATCCCCAACAGTCACGTCTTTTGCCTCGTTGGAGCTGCTACACGCCACTCCAACAGCCAGCCCCGCCAGAACCACCAGAACCATTGCCACATTGCGTTTGGTCACGTCACCCTCCATGTCCGGTCAATCTAATCAGCGATTTAAGCCAAGGTCAATGAATGCCGGCCCAGAGCACCCACTTTTGGGGCCGCCAAACGCCCGCTGAACCCCTATTTCGCTTGCCCTGCGGCCGGTGCGGGGGTATCAAAGGCTCTGGTCTCCGGCTGGGCCCCCAACCAGGAACCGTAAGGAAACATCGCCTCATGAATGTGCTTCTGGTCAACCCCTACCAGGCCACGCCGGCATACATCCAACCCAATCTGGGCCTGGGCTACCTGGCTGGTTCGCTGCTGCAACGGGGACATCAGGTTACCTATCTGGATTGCCCTCGAGATGGTTTCGGACCCGCCCACTGGGCCACTTACCTTGACCGGAACTCTTTTGATGTAATAGGCATTCAACTATATACATTTAACTATGCCAATGTCCGGGACATGCTAGCCGTGGCCCGGCGCATGCAACCCAAAACAACCCTGGTTTGCGGCGGGCCCCACGTCACCGTTGCGGCCACCCAAACGCTGCAGGACCTGACCGAACTGGACTATGGCATCTGTGGTGAAGGCGAAGCGGCGTTCCCAGCCCTGCTGGCAGCGCTGCAATCGGGCAGTGGACTGGACAAGGTGCCCAGTCTGGTGTGGCGAAACCAGGCAGTTATCGTCACAAACCCGCTGCTTCGGCCCCAGAATCTGGACGACCTGCCTCCCTTCCCCTGGCACCTGATGCCCCCGGCCTCTTACCCCATGCAGCCCCACGGCGTTCTCAACAAGGGTTTTCCCATCGCCCCCCTGGTAGCTACCCGAGGTTGCCCCTGCGCCTGCACCTTCTGCTCCGCCGGAGCCGAAATGGGGCGAACCGTACGCCGCCGCTCACCCACCTCTATCGTGGACGAGATCGAACTGCTGGTTCGGAAATTCGGGGTAAACGAGATCCACTTCGAGGACGATAACTTCACCTTGGACCGAGACTTCGCCCTGGCGGTGTGCAATGACATCCTCAGCCGGGACCTGAAGGTGGCCTGGGCGTGCCCCAACGGCGTCCGTCTGGACCGCCTGGACCCCGAATTGGTCCAACTGATGGAACAATCGGGCTGCTACTCGGTAGCCGTGGGCATCGAGTCGGGCTCCGAGCGCATGCTGAAGCGCATGAAGAAGGGCTTGGTGCCCGACCAGGTGCTTCAGGGTCTGGCCATGATTCACCAACACTCTCGAATCCGAGTCACTGGCTTTTTTCTTCTGGGCCACCCGGGCGAAACACTGGACGATCTGGAGACAACCCGCCGCTTCCTGCTAAAAGCCCCTCTGGATCGGATCAGTCTCTCCCCGTTTATGCCGCTTCCAGGAACCCAATCCGCTGCCGAACTGATCGAGCAAGGGAAGATTTCGGCAACCCCCGATTGGCCCAAATTGATCTCGTACAAAGATGACGACTATGTCTCGTATTGCGAACTCCCGGGGCCTGCACTGTTGGCGCTGGCCAGGCGAATCTCCCTTCGATTCTATCTGCGCCCCCGCATTGTCCTGGGCATCCTGGGCGGCATCCACTCGCTGAACCAGGTCAAGATCCTGTTTCGCTACCTGCTTTATCTGCTTGGGCTTTCCAAGGCACGCCACTGGTAGGGCTTCAACCACACAAAGAACCCGCACACGGAGCCAAGCAGGGGCCAACGGCCCTAAGGGGTGGCCGCGTAGGGCGTCCAGAGTGACTGGATGAGCGAATAGC
>CAYTWV010000099.1:0-11261 GCA_964442235.1 uncultured Myxococcales bacterium
CACTTCTTCCGTGACCAGCGGGGCATCGCTGGGGTCCAGAAGCGTCAGTTTGCTCTGGTACATTTTGGGTTCTTGGATGGGTTGGAAGAGGGCGCCCACGTGTTCATAGACCTGAGGCACCTCCACTTCGGGAAGCGAGTTGAACATGCGAGAGGCCCGAATCATGTCAGCCAGGCTGGCCGAGTCTCCGGCGGGAAGGTCCTGGGAGCCCTCTGCCCGGTCCAAGCTGAGGGGGAACAGCACGGGCCAGTCGTCCACAATCAGGCTGGCCATGGTCAGATTCACGGGCTGGTCATCGGCCGTGGGTGAGAAGGGGTCTGTTCGAAGCCCCTTAAAGACCCACGGAACTCCGCCCTCTTTCAGCGCCGCGGAAGTGGCCTTGGAGAGTGAAAGTGTGGCCGAAACGGGGCCTTCGGGCACGGTCTGCAGCCCAATGCTCCAGGTGCCGGGGTCTCCATTGCCGCTGGCGGGCAATGTCACGGTCACAACGGCCTGAGAAAGGGCTTGGGGAAGCACGGGAGGGGGGCTTTTGGGATCATTCTTGCGGGCCGTGGACTCGACAAGCTGGGCCACAGGGGCTTGATCCCCGAAGGGCAACGGCATGGCCTGATCTGACTGCGTGGCCACCAGCGGAATCTCGAAGGGAACCCCCGCAAGTTCCAGCGTGGCGACGGTCAGTGACATCCCCTGGTGGGCCGCCGAGGGCATGCGGCTGATCTGTTCCTGGGGTGCTGCGACGACGCGAATTCCGCCGGCATCCAGGGTCTCTCCGGGGGTCAATTCCAGTTGGCCCAGCGGCGTGTTGCGAAACCTCGCATCAAACAGCATCATGACCCAACGTTTGGGATAGAACTCGACTCGGAACCGATCCAATCGAACCTGGAAGGGCAGTTCCATGGTTTGGCCGGTGGGACGTCCATCGGCCTGGAGCATAAGGGTCTGGCTCTTTTCGCCTTCGTGAAGGGGAATCATTCCTTCGACCTTCCAAAGCGCTTTCATACCACTGCCGGCCAGAATAATGGGCAGCGCAACGTGAATCAGCACAAAGGCCAAGGCATGGGTGCCTCGTTTGCCACGAAGTCCCGAGGCAAGGCAGGCCAGACTGGAGAGCCCGGCCGTTCCAAGCAGCCCCAGGAACCACATTCGAGTCCAGACTGCCGGGTTATGGAGCAAGGTCAATACGGCAATGGCCAGGGCAGCGATAACCCCCGCTGTCACAAAAAACTCGTGGGTTGCCAATGCGCGTCGCAGCGTGGGAACGCCCAGTAGCAACGGCAGGGAGGCCAGGGCGATCCAGGGAATGCCCACAAGGTCAGCCGCAAGTCCAACGACGATGGGAAGTGCGGTCACATAGGCCGCCTCCACAAATCGGCGGGTCGTTCCGGGGGTCATGAAGCCGCCTCCCTGCCCAGTTCAAATGCCTTCCAGTTGGGCTCGAATTTAGTGCCCACGAACTGGGTTTGGAATGCCTGGGCCCACGCCGAGGCGGTGATCGATGGCAGATGCCGGGAGGCCACGCCCAGAAGAACGCTGTTCATCATTCGTTCGCCGCCTGCGATTCTGGCCAGGGCCAACGCGTCCAGGCAGGTGACCTCCAATCCGGCTTGCCGTAGCTGATGCGCAATATCGGTGGGGTAGGCCTCTTTCTCCAGCAGCACAGGCGATGGAAAAACCGGCCTGGTATTGAGCACCACGTGGCCACCCTTGCGCATCATCTTTGCCCAGCGCATCCCTTCCAACGGCTCCAGGGCGACCAGCACATGGCCTTCGCCTGCCGCGAAAGTGGAAGTCAGGACCTGGGGGCCGTGGCGATGGAAACCGTAAACCGCGCCCCCTCGCATCGCCAGTCCGTATATGTCGCTGGTCTTCACATCCAATCCCGCCGCTTGAGCTGCCGTGGCGGTCACCGAGTTTGCAAGCACAAGTCCCTGGCCGCCGACGCCAGCGAAGAACAAATTGGTAATTCCTGTTGCGGACATGGGGCCTCCTGTCATGCGCCGGGGCGAGGAAGTGGGGCAGGTACGTCGGGCGTTTGCCCCACGGTGCTGCGTTGGATGGCGTGCACGGGGCAGACCTGTGCACACACCGAGCAGCCCGCGCATAAGTCGGAGCGGATGAACGAGTTGAGCTTTCCGTCCGGCTTGCCCGGGTACGCCTCCATGGAGATGGGCGGACACGAGACCGAGATGCAGGAGCGGCAGCCAATGCAGATGGCCGGATCCACGAAGAAATGGGGTTCTTTGATACGGTACTTCAGGGTGCACGGGCGTTTGGCCACCACCATGACCGAGCGTTTGGGATCTTCCAGCACCTCTTTGAGGGCCGCCTTGGTTTTGGCGAATTCGAACTGGTCGACCTCTACAACCTGCATTCCCAGCAGCTTCGCAAACGCAGCAAAGTCAAAGGCAAATTTCTGTTCTCCATGGATGTTGATCCCTGTGCTGGGGTTATCCTGGCACCCCGTCATAGAGGTCGAGCGATTGTCCAGAACCACCACCTTCAGGATGTGACCGTTGTATGCAGCGTTGATCAACGAAGGAAGCCCCGAGTGAACGAGTGTGGAGTCCCCAATCACAGCCACTTGGGGCAGATGTTTGGGCTGGTCTGCCACGGCCCTTTCCCAACCCATAGCCGTTCCCAGGGAGGCGGCCATGGAGGTGGACGTCTTGTAAAGAGCGAAGGGTTCTTGAGAGCCCATGACGTAGCAGCCGATGTCTCCGTGGCAATCGACCTTCAGGCGTTTCAGCATGTGCAGGACGGGGCGGTGGGGGCAACCGGCGCACAACATGGGGGGGCGCCGAATAGCCGAGAGGATCTCTGCCTGCTCGGCCAGAGGCTCCAACTCCAAACCCGCCTGGCAAAGCGATTTGTGGATACGCTCGGGAGTCAGCTCTCCCTGATTGGGGAAGATGGACTTGCCCTCAATACCGGCAAACCCGGCGCTTCGCAGAGCCGTCTCGATGAAGGGCTCCAGCTCTTCCAGGACGATGACGCGCTGGAACGGTTGCACAAATCGCCTCAGGGCTTCCAGCGGTAAGGGATGCACACAACCAAGCCTGAACTGGGGAATCTCCGGGGCCAGTTCCTGGAGGTACAAGGAGAGGTGTCCCGACGTGATGACCCCCACCTTGGAATGAACGTCACCGGGCAGCACCAGATGCAGATCCGAGGATTCGGACCATTCCTTGGCCAACTCCATGCGCACGTCCACCGCCTCTCGGCGAGTGATGCAGTTCGGGGGCACCATGCAGTAGGAGGCCGGATTGGGAGTGAAGGGCCGAATGGCTCGTTGGGTTCGTTCGGCTACGGGAACCATGCCCGCCATGTGGCACGTCTTGTCCGTCAGCTTGAGCAGCACCGGGGTCTGCAGTCGTTCCGAAAGCTCAAACGCCTGAAGGCCCATTCGGTAGGCCTGATGGGCATCGGCGGGCTCGAACAGGGGCATGTATCCGTATTGAGCCCACATCCGGGAATTTTGCTCGTTCTGGGACGAGTGCATCCCCGGGTCATCTCCAACCACCAACACAAATCCACCATTGGTCGGGGTATATGCAAACGTCAGTAACGGGTCCGAGGCAATGTTAATGCCCACGTGTTTCATGGCCACCAGGGTTCGCTGGCCGGCAAACGAAGCCCCCATGGCGACTTCGACTGCAACCTTCTCGCTGGTGCTCCACTCGCAGTAAAGGCCTTCGTAACCGGCCAGGTTTTCCATCAACTGGGTCATGGGCGAGCCGGGATACGACGTCGCTACCTGGACGCCAGCCTCGAAGGCGGCACGGGCGACTGCCTGGTTGCCCGTCAGAAACAGAGTCTTGGACATGCTGTGACTCCCGACAGATAGGATTTCAACGACCAGAAACAGGAGGTACACCGCGCCGCATCACCTGTCAACGAGGGCTAACTAGATCTGCTGTCTGCGCCGGGCCACAAGGACCAGCAGCATCCCAACTGCCAGCAAGAGCCAAGGGAACAGATACCCCCCCGAGGAAAACAGGGTGGTCCCCTGCATTAACGGAGTCGATTGGATGAACTGTTCGGCACCAAAAAGGCCCGTTCGCTGCACGATCCGTCCCGAAGGAAGAACGACCCCGCTGATACCCGTGCAAGTGGCCCGAACAAGGGTCTTGCGGTATTCGATGGCCCGGAACGTGGCCAAGACAAAATGCTGATCGGGCTCCTTTGTTTTGCCGAACCAGGCGTCGTTGGTCAGATTCAACAGAATCTCGGCGCCTTGTTCCACCACGCCTCGGGTGTGGTGGGTCAGAAGGTCCTCGTAACAAATCAGAACCCCCAACTTGTGACCCAGGAAATGAAGCACACCCTGGTTTGGCCCCTGGGTGAACCTGCCCGACTCGGGAATCAGGTCATAAAGCCAGGGGAACGTGGCTCCGCCGGGAAGGTACTCTCCAAATGCCAGGAGATACTGCTTGTCATACCGTCCAAGGACGTTGCCGGTCTGGTCCACCAGGAAGGCACTATTCAGCTTGGTGTTGGCCAGGGAATGGGGATCATCGGGCACCTGCAGTTGCCCCGCAATGGCCCCAAACAGCAGGGGAGTCCGAAACCCTCGCTGCGGTGCGTTCAGATCCCGGACCGGCGTATCCAGATCCGCAAGAACCGTGCCGGGATAGGGCCCGTCTGCCGGCAGGGGAACCTTGGCCTGGTAAATGCGGCGAGAGTCGTCGGGAATCCACCAAAGATACCGTGTAAAGGGCACCGAAGTGGCTACCCAGGGACCTGCGTGCGGCAACCCCTGCGGCGCGGACAACTGCTGGCCTTCCAAGAACCGAAGGCGCCCGTCGCTTGACACCAGGATGCATTCTCCCGAACCGTCACAACTCATCGATTCGATATCCAGCCCCGAAGCGACCCACTCCTTGGCGTCTGAGCCGATTTGAAGCAGGCCAGTGCCTGTGGCAATCATCAGGCTTTGGCCATCCAGGCTGGCAGCACCCACAATGTCGTGCCTGCGAAGCTCCTCTTCTCGATGCACGATGGCCTGCCCCGCCTCTGAGACTTCGGCCACAAAACCGTCGGAAGACACCAGGACAATCCTTTCCTGAACTTTCGAAGCAAAAAGCCACCGCTTGGGCGGCAGGTCCAGGTTGATGCTGGTACCCTCTGGCACCGAAATCAAAAGAGCCACCTCCTCTCCCGCCACCACAAACCGGTCCGCGGAAAAGGCCGCTACACTCAACAAATCCCGGTTTGTTGCCTGGGGAAGAATCTCTACCTCTTCGCCCACTACGCGCACGACTTTGCCCCCACGCCCCACAAACACGGGTACACACGATTGCCAGGACGTGCCTTCCATGCCCTCGGATGCACTGCATGGCAACGCTCCCGCCGTCATGGCACCGCCTGCCCCCAACTCTCCGAGAGGCTCGGCGCCCTGCCCGGTCAGTCTCCAGATTCCCCCGCTTGAACCCGCAACCCACGTCCGGTGTTCGCCCGCCGAAACTATGGCGCCAATGGGGCCGGGAAGCGAGGATGCAGGGCGCATCGATCCCCCGAATTCCGCCCCAACCAGGTCTCGCCCACTGAACAACCAGCCATCGGGTTCCCCACGGTGCGCCAAGGACGAAATAACGGGGAAATAGCTGCTCTCGGGCCAAAGAACCAGATCCACGTCCTGCAGTGCCATTTTGGATGTGTCCATCTGGTGCCGTAGCAGGTTCCAACGCAGAATCTGGATGGGATTATCGCCCGCCGGAAACTGCAGCCGCTGCTCCTCGAAGATGCCTATCTCGGGTTCCAGCACGGCCAACTTCAGACTGTCTGCTCGACTCTGAGCCTCTTCGACCTGATTCAACCGAATGACGCCATACCCCAGCACGGCCAGTAACAAAGCGGGGAAGGCCCATGTTTGCGCAGACAACTCCTCTTTGGCCCAAATCCGGCGATACAGGGCAAAGAGGGTGGCTGCGCCCATGGCGACCATGAAGGTAATTCCCGGAACCCCCACGAGATCACAAATTTGTGTCAACCACAAAACCTTGTATTGGCTATTTCCTAAAAACCAAGGGAACAGAATGGGATGGACATACTCAAAGGCTGTATAGAAGATGGGCAAAGTCCAAACAATGGACACGTTGGTCTTTCGCGTGACGTAGAGGGACGCCGTGTAGGTGCCAGCGATGGAAAGGGCCTGCCAGGCTGCGCCCAATACCACCACGGGAAGGGAGACCCAGGCAGGCAGATGCCCAAACACCGTGAGCAGATAGTTCATCCAGAAGAAGCCGACCAGGTTGGTCAACGTGCCGCCGGCCATCGCGATCCAGAATACCTGCTTCAACGGCCGCTTCCAGAACGAGGCAAGCAGCAGGGCCGGGCCGAACCAGGCCAATGGCCACCAATCCATGTCCGGGAAGGCCAGCGAGATCGCCAAAGAACCCGCCATGGCCAGTGCGACATCCCTGACAAGGGCTTTTATGGCGGCGGGGTCTTGGTTTCGCAGGAAGCGGCGAAATCCGTTGGGCCGAGGTGAATGGTCGGACTTCGAAGGCTTGTTTGGGCTCATGGTGTGGGGGCTTTATCTTTCAGGTTAAGCGCGTGGTGCAACACTTCGATACGAATGGGCAGGGCTCCCTTGGGCTCGCCATCGACATCCAGCAAGACCGGGTCGCCGCCAACCGGCCAGGCCTCTATAAGGCGTGCACGATAGACTTCGACGTTGGGGTGGGTTAGGTGGGTTCCGGCGTAGATGTGCCGGGACATCCCAACGAACTTTGGGGTCGTGAGGTCCTTCATGACCACGCAGTCCAGCAGTCCATCGTCCAACTGGGCGTTGGGGGCCACGAACATGCCACCGCCAAAATAGCGGCCATTGGCCAAGGCAACCATGTGGATGGAACGTTCAAAGGCTTCGCCGCCATCAAGCGAGATTCGGACCCGTTGTGGAGAGAATTTGAGCATGGCCCGGAGGGTTCCCATGAAGAACGAGACTCGTCCTCCAAGCGCCTTGGTGGTGTTGTTGACGAAGTGGTCGACCAGGCCGCCGATGCCGAAGCTGAGGATGTTAAGGAAGTGGGCTGTGCGAGTTACACCGGTATGGTCAACGTAGGAGAACCTGCCCACGTCCACGGGCCGAACGAAGTCGCCCCGGAGTGTCTCCATGGCCGCAATGGGCCCTGGCCCAAGGCCCAAGGTCTTGCGGAAATCTCCGCCCGTTCCGCTTGTGACTACGGCCAGTGCGGCGTGGGGTGCGATGGGGGTGGTTCCATCGAAGAACCCATTCACCACCTCGTGGTGTGTGCCGTCTCCGCCCACGGACAGGATCAGGTCGTAACCAGTGGCCAGGCAGTCCCGAGTCAACTCGGTGGCTTCACCCGGGTGTGTGGTCATCTTGACATCAAAGGTTCCCAGCTGGGCTGCGAGTTGGGGCTGGACCTCGGGCCACAGCCCCCCCGTGCGACCGTTGCTGGAGTGCGGATTTACGATGGCTACCGGGCGAAACGTGCGCATGGTCACCTCCCCATCATGGCGAGCACATCAAACAGGTGCATGACCTTTTGGTCCCCAAGGACCAAGCGCAACTGCCGAACACACTGCCCGCAAGCGGTTACCAGCAATTCGGCGCCACTCTCGGTAAACTCCTGGGCCACAAGCTGTGAGATACGGCTAGAGGTTTCGGGATCGGCCGACACCAGGGGATAGCCACCGCCGCAGCATTGTGAACGCTCGTGGTGGTGGGCCAGTTCGACAGGGGGCCTGTTGCAGGCCCAATTAAGCAGGTCTCTGGGCAATTGGAACATGCCAAGGTGGCGTCCCAGGTGGCAGGGATCGTGCCAGGCAATTCGTTTGGTGAAGAACCCGGTTCCCGAGAAATCGACCCGCTTCCCCACATACTCGAGCAGCGACGTGACGGTCTTGGTGCGGTCGAGGTCCAGAGCGGGCCAGTTGAGCTTCACAAACGATGCGCAGTGGGGAGACGCCAGGAGCACCCGGCTGTAGCGGCCGAAGCGGCGATAGGCCAGTTTGGCTTCGGTGAGCGCCTCGGGTTTGCTGCCGTGGTGGTAGCTGGCATGACCGCACTCAAGGACCGAGTCTCGGTTGACGCCGACGGTGCGATCCCCGATGAGGTCAAGCACGATGAAGATGCTTCGGAGAATCGGCAGGGATTCCGGAGTGAGCAGATCCTGTCCGGGAACCAGCAGGACCTGGGTCTCTTCCACCTGTCGCCACGTGGGGGTCACGGATTGCAGCAGTTGCCACGCCTTGTCCGGATCGTAGTGGGCGGCTTCTCCCCGAGGGACCCGTGCCCCGTGCTCGACGTGTTCGTTTCGAAATGCGGCCAGGTTGGAAGGCACGTCCACGAGATGGTCGCATGCTTCCCGGCAGGCCAGGCAATCCAGGCACATGGAAGTGGGGAAGCAGGTTTCCGAGGAGGGCGGGAACTGCCCGTCCTCAATTCTTCGGACTACGGACATCTTCCCCCACGGGGTGTAGGTGATGTTGCCCGACACAAAACCTGCGGGGCATCGGGACTGACACAACGTCGGGCAGAAAAAACAGAGCCCTAATTGCCTGTCGTCTGTCTGAGTCTTCATGGTGCTACTCCCACAGGGATGGGACGTGCGCAAACACGCCGGAGGGATCAAGTTCCAAAGCGATGCCCCGCAGCATCTTTTCGCCGTCCTGCGACGAGTGCATCGAGGAACGCTCGGAGCACCGGGTCACCGATTCCCCTTGGTGCCTGACGATGATACACACATGACTGTCGAGGAAACCTCGGACCCGAATGTCGACGTCGCCTTTGATCTGCTGCAGAAGGTCTGCCAGGCCTTCCAAGACGGCATCCCGGGCCAGGTTCCCGTGGTCCGTGGTCCGATGCAAGGTGGAGGCGGGCTGGATCTGAGTCGCTTCCATGGCAAACGCCCCGGGGCCCAGCCGTTTGCGGACCTTTTCCTTGCGAACCGAGAGGCGGTTCCCTTCGCCCCAGAGTTCGGTGGAGAGCCAGACCTTGGTGGCCCCTTGGGTGCGTTGGCATCCAACTTCCAGGTACTCCGGGGAGGTCTCTTCCACCAGGGGCCACGCTTGTTCCATGGCTTCGGCAAGAGTGGGCATCCCAAATACCAGCGTTTCACGTCGTGGGGGCTTTGTGTGAACTCTTAACGTCAATTCCAGGGGCAGGCCGAATCGTCCCCGGCCCATGAGAATCAGCTTGCTGAAGTCGGGCCCCACCGAGCGTCCTGGTGCCGATGTGTTGCGATAGATACGTCCATTAGGGAGTACCGCAGTCAGGTTCATCACCTGATCCCATTTGGCCCCATACTTGGGCCCGAATCGGCCCACCTCTGGCGAGGCCAGATATTCCCACAGGGCGATGGGGCCTTCGGTTTCCGGCCCGGTAGCCAGAGTCAGGTGTTTTTCATGAAGCCAGTCCCCAAACGCTTCGAGGGTGGCTCCCGACTGAACCGTTACCAGCGCCGAATCGGGACTGTACTCCAGCACCGATTTCAGTCCCGAGAGAGAGACGACCAGGCACCAGCCTTCCAGTTGCGGCACGCGTCCGTGCTCGGGAAGCGGAAACACCGGGACTCCTTCTGCCTGGGCGTATTGAATCACCGAACAGACTTCCGGCACCGACTCGGGCCGCACGGTGACGCTGCGCTGGGGGTCTGAAACCACCAAGCGATGTGCAGGCAGGAATCGGCCCAGGTCCTTTCGAATTCGACTTCCTGAAACGGGCGTACTCATATTGACCTCAATCCACGGCGTAGAGTTTGCCAGGGTTCATGATGCCGCAAGGGTCCATGGCCCGTTTTGTGGCCAGGAAGAACTCCTTGCCTCCGGCCGTCTCCCGGTCCAGGTAGGAGCGCTTCAGGATCCCGACGCCGTGATGATGGCTGATTGTGGCCCCAGATCGAGTCACCGCATCCAGCCCGTTCTTCCAGGTTCGGCGGTAGGTGGCCAAGGCCGTTCGGTTGGAAATGCCGTACCCGGCGAAGGTGAAATAGATCGAACACCCTTCGCTGTACGCATGTGAGAAATGCGCCATGATAAACACGTCTTTGCCAACGGCCCTTAATACTGCTTTGTACAGCGGATACAAGTTGTCCCAGGTGGTAGCCACCTCCATGGTGTCCACAAAGGCGCCCGCCAGAAAGACTTTCGCTTGTTTGTAGGAGACGTGGTATCTGCGCTTCAGCCATGCGAAGCCCGGTTCGGCACCAAGATCCTCGGCTCGGGTGGTGTCCGCAATCCGGCGGATCTCCTCCCACTGGTGAGCGACTTCGGCTTTGTCTCCCTGTACCCCAACGATCAACAGGGGCCGGGCCGGAAGGATCTCGCACAGGCGGTTCACCCACTGGGGCTGCAAGAGCATCGTGCGGACCGCAACCTCGTTCAGTTCGGTCACCAGGGTCCCGGCCATGTGACGCAGACCGCTTAACATCGCCACTGCCTGATCCACATCCTGACCGTGTGCCGTCTTGCGATGGAAGCCAGCCAGCAGGCTGTCCAACGGGTCATAAAGCCGCAAGACCGTAGGCCGGACGCTGCTTTGCATGATTCGCCTCATGCTGATGAGCGCATCCTCCATGGAGAAAAAGGCAAACCCACGAAAATCCATGACAGCAGGAAGTTTTTCTATTTTCAGGGCTACCTTGGTGATGATGCCCAAGGTCCCCTCACTGCCCAGCATCAGGGCCATCATCGGGTCGCGCGGATGGGCTCCGCCAAGATGGCCCAGGCGCACGATGTCCCCCTGGGGTGTCACCGCCTCCATGCCTACCGTCATGTCTTCGATCTTTCCGTAGCGGCTGCTGAATTGGCCCGCTGAACGGCATGCGACCCAGCCCCCCACCGTGCTGCAGTTGATCGATGATGGAAAATGCCCAAGGGTCATCCCCCGGGCACTCAAATAATCCTCCAGTCGTTCTCCCAACAACCCGGATTCTGCAACCACGATTCGGTCTTCGGGGGCAAGAGGTTCGATTCTGGCCATCCGCTTCAGGTCCACCATGACCCCGCTGTGCTCCGGAATGGCCGAGCCGCATACGCCCGACCCCGCACCATACGGCACCACAGGCACACGCTCTTCACGGCACAGCTTCACGATGTTTGCCACTTCGTCCACTGTCTCAGGGAAGACCACTGCCACCGGGCGAGTTTCCGGCGTCTTTTCCCCCAACTTCAGAATCTGGGTCTTTGGATACATGTCGCTGCTGTAATGAAGCAACTCCATGGCCGACGTCGACACCCTGCCAGCCCCAAGCAGCCTCTCCAGATTCTGGACTATCCCGCGCATTTCCATC
>CAYTWV010000100.1:0-407 GCA_964442235.1 uncultured Myxococcales bacterium
AACTTGTAGGTGCTTTGCATCGTGGCGATTTTGCCGTCCATGAACTCGGCCAGGAACCGGAAGCGGGTGTCCTCCAGGTGCGAGAGTGCGCGCCGTCGTTCCAGCATCTGCTCGTAGAGGTGGTTTTTCAGATAGTCATAGACCAGTTTGAACGTCCCGCCCTTCCCTTCTCGGCGCAGCTTGGCGTGCAGGAAGAACGTATAATCCAGGTACATGTCCGTTTTGTGCAGAATGCGGCTGGTGCTGCGGTAACTGGCCACCTCGTTGGTGCGCAGATTATCCACCAGGTCCAGCGCCTTGACGACCAGGGCCGTCTCATGCAGGCCCGATTCGAAGGATTCGCCCCGATCCAAGGCGTCACGAATCATCTCCTCCAGGAAGAGGCGATAGGACTTCAGGGTCAAGTA